>NZ_JARJHW010000002.1:0-143738 GCF_040560175.1 Streptomyces panacea | reverse complement strand
GCCGCCCCCGCGCTCGGGCTGTTCGCCGCCGCCCGGCTCACCGGGCTGCTGGCCCTGTGGCTGTGGGCCGAGCACATCGGCCGTTCTCCGGGCCAACTCCTCACCCACACCTGGGACTCCACCTGGTACACGCGGATCGCGGCGCAGGGCTACGGCCACACGCTCCACTTCAGCGACGGCGCCGTCCACAGCGACCTCGCGTTCTTCCCGCTCTACCCCGGTCTCGTCCGCGCGGTCACCACCGTGTTCCCGATCGGCGGCGGCACCGCCGCCCTGCTGATCTCCTGGGCCGCCGCCGCTGCCGCAGCCTTCGGTATCCACCTGCTCGGCGAACGCCTCCACGGCCGGACCACCGCCGCCCTCCTCGTGCTCCTGTGGGGCCTGCTGCCCCACTCGGTCGTGTTCTCCATCGCGTACACGGAACCGCTGCTCACCGCCTTCGCCGCCTTCGCCCTGTACGCGGTACTCACCGGCCGCTGGCTGTGGGCGGGTTCGCTGGCCGCGCTCGCGGGCCTGGCCCGGCCCAACGGGGTCGCCGTCGCCGCGGCGGTGTGCGTCGCGGTGGCGTACGAACTGTGGAAGCGCCGCGCGCACGCCCCCTGGCGGATCTGGGCGGCGGCCGTCGTCGCGCCGCTCGGCTGGGGCGGCTACCTGCTCTGGGTCGGCGTACGCGTCGGTGATCCGCTCGCCGGCTACTTCACCGTGCAGAGCGGCTGGAGGTCCCGCTTCGACTTCGGCGCCGACGCCCTGGGCAACGTACGGGACATCGTCCTGCGGCCCGCCGAACTCGCCACCACCGGTACGGCGTTGATCGTCGGCGCCGCCGTGCTGCTCTTCGCGATGCTCGTGCTGGACCGGGAGAACCGCCCGCCGCTGCCCCTGCTCGTGTACGCGGGCGTCCTGCTGCTGATCACGGTCGGCGGCGGCGGTTTCTTCGAGTCCAAGCCGCGCTTCCTGCTGCCCGCGTTCCCGCTGCTGCTCCCGCTCGCGTGCGCGCTCGCGAAAGCCCGGCCGAGGGCCGCGATCGTACTGATCGCGGCCCTCGCCGGGCTGTCGTGCTGCTACGGGACGTACCTGCTGACGCTGGCGCCGATGCCGCTGTAGGCAGGGCCCGCTGTGGCAGGGAACCGCCCGACCCGGCGCAGGCCGACCTGGCTCAGGCCTCGTCGGCCGGCTTCTCCTCCGCGGGCTTCTCCTCCGCGGGCGTCAGCCCGAAGGTCTCCACGATCCACTTGTCGAACTCGATCGACGCCCGCACCCAGCTGACGGTCGAGGACACGAAGTGCTCCAGGCTGACCCCGGTACCGATCAGCATCTGGGCCTCGCCGATGAGCCGGACGGTCGTGGGGCCGTCCTCCTCCTCGTGCACGTGGCTGTAGACCTTGGGCCACAGCGTGCGGCGGTTCCAGTCGTCGATCGCGTCGAGGATCTTCGGCTTGTCCTCAAGGGCGTGCGGCCGGTCGTAGAACGTCCGCACCGAGAAGACCTGCTGGTCGTCCTCGCCGCGGAACATGAAGTACGTGCGGAATTCCTCCCACGGCGCCGCGAGGTCACCCTCGTCGTCGACGACGTACTTCAGCTCCATCTGATCGAGGAGCTGCTTGACCAGATCCTGGTCGGGGACGACAGGGCCCGCCCCTCCCGCAGCCTGCGGTTGGGGCTGGGCCCCGAAGTTCGGAATCGAGGACGGGTCGATGGTCATCGCTGCATTCTCCTGAGGATGGCATGCCGTTGTCTGACAACGACCCTAGCCGCGATCCCCCGCCGGAAACCCTGCACCCCGTCGACAATCGGGTGGAGGCCCGCCACCGCGTCGGTGACGGGCCTCCGATGCCCGGACGCGGGTTGCTACGGCGTCTTCTCCAAAGAAAGCGCCTCCGGCTCCCGCCCAGCCGTCGCCGGTCCCACGGTCAGCCCGTCCCCCGCCCGCTCCACCCGCACCGTGTCGCCGTCCACGACCTCGCCCGCGAGGATCTTCTTCGCCAGCCGGTCGCCGATCGCCGTCTGGATCAGCCGGCGCAGCGGCCGTGCGCCGTACGCCGGGTCGTTGCCCTTGTCGGCGAGCCAGGCCAGCGCCTCCGGAGTGATGTCCAGGGTGAGGCGGCGGTCCGCCAGGCGCTTGGCGAGGAG
The DNA here is from genome assembly GCF_040560175.1 of Streptomyces panacea. Taxonomy (NCBI): domain Bacteria; kingdom Bacillati; phylum Actinomycetota; class Actinomycetes; order Kitasatosporales; family Streptomycetaceae; genus Streptomyces; species Streptomyces panacea. Next base: position 141,608 of record NZ_JARJHW010000002.1, on the reverse strand, counting down.
GGCGATCTGGAGGTCGGCGATCCGGGCCAGCTCCTCCTTGGAGAGGGCCGAGAAGACCACGAGATCGTCCAGCCGGTTCAGGAACTCCGGCTTGAACGAGGTCCGTACGGCCTCCAGGACCTGCCGCTTCTTCGTCTCCGCCGAGGGGATCGGGTCGACCAGGTACTGACTGCCGAGGTTCGACGTGAGGATCAGGATGGTGTTGCGGAAGTCCACCGTCCGGCCCTGGCCGTCGGTGAGACGCCCGTCGTCGAGGACCTGGAGCAGGATGTCGAAGACCTCCGGGTGCGCCTTCTCGACCTCGTCCAGCAGGACCACGCTGTACGGCCTGCGGCGGACGGCCTCGGTGAGCTGGCCGCCCTCCTCGTAGCCGACGTAACCGGGCGGCGCCCCGACCAGGCGCGCGACGGAGTGCTTCTCGCCGTACTCGCTCATGTCGATGCGGACCATGGCCCGCTCGTCGTCGAAGAGGAAGTCGGCCAGCGCCTTGGCAAGTTCGGTCTTGCCGACCCCGGTCGGTCCGAGGAACAGGAACGAGCCGGTGGGCCGGTCCGGGTCCGCGATGCCCGCGCGGGAGCGCCGTACCGCGTCCGAGACCGCCTCGACCGCCTCGGTCTGCCCGATCAGCCGGCGGCCCAGCTCGCCCTCCATACGGAGGAGCTTGCGCGTCTCGCCCTCCAGCAGCCGCCCGGCCGGGATCCCGGTCCACGATCCGACGACGTCGGCGATGTCGTCCTCGCCCACCTCGTCCTTGACCATGGTGTCCTTGGCGGCTTCTTCCTCCGCCTCGGCCGCCGCCGCCAACTCCTGCTCCACGGCGGGGATCTCGCCGTACAGCAGCTTGGACGCGGTGTCGAGGTCCTGGTCGCGCCGCGCGCGCTCCGCCTGTCCGCGCAGCTCGTCCAGCTTCTCCTTCAGCTCACCGACACGGTTGAGGCCCTGCTTCTCCTTCTGCCAGCGCGCGTCGAGCCCGCGCAGCTCCTCCTCGCGGTCGGCGAGGTCGCGGCGCAGCTTCTCCAGACGCTGCTTGGACGCGGCGTCCGACTCGTTCTTCAGCGCCATCTCCTCCATACGGAGGCGGTCGACCGTCCTCTGCAGCTCGTCGATCTCGACGGGCGAGGAGTCGATCTCCATACGGAGGCGGGACGCTGCCTCGTCGACGAGGTCGATGGCCTTGTCCGGCAGGAAACGCGAGGTGATGTAGCGGTCGGAGAGCGCGGCGGCGGCGACCAGCGCGGCGTCCGCGATCTGCACCTTGTGGTGCGCCTCGTACCGGCCCTTGAGGCCGCGCAGGATCGCGATCGTGTCCTCGACGTTCGGCTCGGCGACCAGCACCTGCTGGAAGCGCCGTTCCAGCGCGGCGTCCTTCTCGATGCGCTCGCGGTACTCGTCCAGGGTCGTCGCGCCGACCATGCGCAGCTCGCCGCGGGCCAGCATGGGCTTCAGCATGTTGCCCGCGTCCATGGCGGAGTCGCCGCCGGCGCCCGCGCCCACGACGGTGTGCAGCTCGTCGATGAAGGTGATGATCTGCCCGTCGCTGTCCTTGATCTCGGACAGGACGGTCTTCAGCCGTTCCTCGAACTCGCCGCGGTACTTGGCGCCCGCGACCATCGCGCCCAGGTCGAGGGAGACCAGCTTCTTGTTCTTCAGGGACTCCGGCACGTCGCCCTTGACGATGCGCTGCGCGAGCCCTTCCACGACGGCCGTCTTGCCGACGCCGGGCTCGCCGATCAGTACGGGATTGTTCTTGGTACGGCGCGACAGCACCTGCACCACGCGGCGGATCTCCTGGTCGCGGCCGATGACCGGGTCCAGCTTGCCCTCGCGCGCGGCGGCCGTGAAGTCGGTGCCGAACTTCTCCAGGGCCTTGTACTGACCCTCCGGGTCGGGTGTGGTCACCCGGCGTCCTCCCCTTGCCTTCTCGAACGCGGCCAGCAGCTTCTTCGCACCGGCCCCCTGCCGGTCCAGCACCTCGCCGGCCTTGCCGCCCTCGGCCGCGATGCCGATGAGCAGGTGCTCGGTCGAGAGGTAGTCGTCACCGAGCTTCTTCGCCCGCCTGGCACCGTCGGAGATGACGGCGAGCAGCGCGCGGTCGGGCGCCGGCGGCGCGACGGTGGTGCCTCGGACGCTGGGCTGCGCGGCCAGCAGGCGCTCCGCCCCGGACCGTACCTCAGCCTGGTCGGCGTCCACCGCGACGAGCAGGTCGGTGATGTTCTCGTTGTCCTCGCCCTCGAGCAGCGCGAGGAGCAGGTGCGCGGGGGTCAGGTCGGCATGGCCCGCCGTCACCGCGCGGTCGGTGGCGGCGTTGAGCGCGGCCTTGCTCTTGTTCGTCAGCTCGGCGTCCACGTGCGGTCTCTCCTCCTTGGCGCGGGGTCCGTCCCGTAAGAACCTGACCCACCCGACGTACGCAAAGTTGAGTCTATTCCACTCAAGCATGGCTCACGCACGACGGACACGCACCGGACGGCACCGACCAACTCCCGCCGCGCCACACCTTCGAGGCCATTACGCGCCTATTCTTCCGGCATGACCCAAGACGTACGCGATCCCGACGCCGACTATCTCGCCTTCTGGCGGGAGCGCCACCTGTGCACCCTGACCACACTCCGGCCGGACGGCACACCGCATGTGGTGCCGGTAGGGGTGACGTACGAGCCGGAGACCCGGTTGGCACGTGTCATCACCGGCAAGCACTCCACCAAGGTCGCCAACATCCTGGCGGCGGGTGCCGACGGAGGGCGGGTCGCGGTCTGTCAGGTCCACGGGGGGCGCTGGGCGACGCTTGAGGGCCTCGCCACGGTGCGCACGGAGGCCGATCGGGTGGCGGACGCCGTAGGCCGTTACGCGGCCCGCTACGAGCGCGTGCCGGGGCCCAACCCGGACCGGATCGTCATCGAGATCGCCGTCGACCGCACGCTCGGCAGAGGATGACCCGCCCATCGCGAACGCCACCACCACCCGGCGCGCGACCGGGCCGACCCGGACGCGGGCAGCACAGCGGCGCCATCGCGTTTCAGGTCCACGATGGCGCCGCTGTGTGGGGGAAGTGCCGGAGCGATCTACTGCGACGGGGGAATCGCTCAGGCACTGCGGGGGGTGGCGGAAATGGTCTGTGGTTCGACCAGCTGATGGTCACGCTGGTCAAGATTGACGAAAATCATGTCGTACCGAATCGCGCAGCGTACGGGCTGCGGCGCCCCCCGAGGCTTCCTCAGACACCGGTAGGCACGGACGTCCTCGTCCTCCTCACGGACGACGACCACGGGCTCTCCGAACAGGGTGACCATCAGCGAGTCACCACGGTGAGGGATCGCCGTGACGAGATCGATGAAGTGCCATCCGGACCGGTAGGCCGAGGCCATCTCACGCCGAAAGACCCTGTCGTCCGGCGGGACGGTCATGCGCCCAGGTCCACCGGTGCGCTGCCGCTCCACGAGGGCTCGGTGGGCAGTGCGGTCACCGACGCCGACCCGGCATCAGCCGAGAGGTCACCGTTGACCACGAGAACACTCGCCGCCGCTGCCGCGAACGCAAGTACGCAAAGCGCGCGAACCATCCTCTTCATAGAAGATCTCCACCCCATTCTGATCATCATCCCTCCCCCCGCGAGTAAGACGATGGCTCACTCTGAACGCTTCCACCAGCAAGCACGGGCATCATGTTCCTGTAATTCAGGACCCTGAGGGGGTGGCATATGAAGTCAGATCAGGGCAATACGGGGCATGATCATGGGCCTGGCGAACTGTGCGAAGCGGGTAAAAACCTCTACGCGGCAGCTTTGCGCCATGGGCGGCTGTCCCGGTCAGAGGCGGAAGGGGCGCCCTGCCTGCTCGACTTGGCCCTGCTACGCCCGGACCCCGACGAGTCCCAGTGGCTCCGGCCCGTACCGCCGGCGATCGCGCTCAACCAGCTCACACACCCCATCGAGCGTGAGATCCAGGAGCGTCGACAGCTGGCCATTTTGCTCGCCGACACGTTCGAACCGTTCATGACCCTCTCGGCCGTGGACCCCTCGACGACGCACGCGATCACCGTGCTCGAGGGGCTGAGTCTCATCAACTCCACGCTGGACCGCGTCACCGCCGAATGCAACGAGGAGTTGCTGACCGTCCAGCCGGGCAGCGGGCGCACGCCGGACGTCCTGGAGGAGGCTCTCCGCAGGGTGCGCCCCCTGACCAGCAGGGGGGTGAAGATGCGCACCCTGTACCAACACACGGCCCGCCACCACCCGTCCACGCTGGCCTACGTGGAGCGAGTAGGCCCCTACGGGGTGGAGGTACGGACCCTTGAGGAGATCATCGAGCGCCTGATCATCGTCGACCGCAAAGTGGCCTTCGTACCGGCCCGCAGCGACCGTCTGATCGCGCTGGAACTGCGCCACGAGGGTCTTGTCCAGTACCTCGTCGGTGTCTTCGAGCAGTTCTGGCTCCACGGCACCCCTTGGGACGAGCAGTTGTCGTACGCGCCCGAGATCGACGGCATCACCAGCACCCAGCGCTCCATCGCCAAACTCCTGGTCGACGGCCACGTGGACGAGGCGATCGCCCGCCGCCTCGGAATGAACGTCCGCACCTGCCGCGCGCACATCGCCAAGCTCAACACCACGCTCGGCAGTGGCAGCCGGGCCCAACTCGGCTATCTCATCGCCCAGTCGGGGATCCTGGACCAGGACCACTGACAGCCATGCCGAGAGAGGGTGGCCGTGACCGCATCGGGGGGAGAGCGGCCACGGCCGGGATGTGATCAGGGAGCTGGCTACTCCCAACCACCAACGACGATCCCCGACTAGTTGGAATCCCACCACCACCATCTTCCTGCATTGCAGAAAAGGGGGGTACTCAAGTGGCAGGAACCAGACCAAAGTCCACGCATCCACACGACGATCGGGAACTGTGCGACGAGGCGATCCGCCTCTACACGGAGGCGCTCCGCAAGGGCCGGATACCGCGCGCCGACCTGTCGCCGACACCCTGCCTCGTCGACATGGCTCTGCTCCACTCCGATCCCCAGGACCCGGCGTGGATGCGTCCGCTGCCACCGTCGGCGGCCCTGACGCATCTCCTCCAGCCCATCACGCGCGAGATAAACGAGCGAGTGGAGCGCACCGCCTCCCTGGTCCACTCACTCGCGCCGCTGACAGCCGTCGTCGCCGAGGATCCCAACCTCGCCATCACCGTCATCGAGGGCAAGTCGGTGATCGACGCCGCGGTCGGCGACGCGGTCGCCCTCGCGACGAAAGAGGTGTGGACGGTTCAGCCCGGCAGCAGTCGCCCACGTAAAGCCATGCTGCGTGGAAGAAGCCGGTCCCTGGGGGCGATCGAACGGGGCGCCCAGGTCCGGCACCTGTACCAGCACTCGTCCCGGTATCGGCCGTACGTCAAGGAGTACTTGGAGCACGTCCCCACCGGGAAGCTTGAGGTACGCACAGTCGAGCAGACCATCGAACGCCTGATCATCGTCGACCGCTCAGTCGCCTTCATCCCGGGCGACTCCGAACGGACGACCGCCCTGGAGATCCGGCATCCTGCTGTCGTCGCCTACCTCGTCCGGACGTACGAAGTGTTGTGGTCAATGGCCACGCCCATGACGGAACATCTCGAAGTCGCTTCTCGCGACGCACTGGTGACTCCGGTCCAGCAGAGCATCGCCAAGCTCCTCGTCGAGGGAACCACCGACGAGATGGTCGCCCGCAAGATGGGCATCAGCGTCCGCACCTGCCGCTCCCACATAGCCAAACTGATGCAAGCACTCAATGCCTCCAGCCGCACCCACCTCGGCGCCCTGCTCGTCCACTCCGGCCTGGTCGAACCCGAAACGGACAGCCCCTACGAAATCCGCTGAACACCTCGCCGTTTCACACTCATTGGGGAGGCGCCGTCCCTGATCAGGACGACACCTCCCCACCTCATGAAACCAGTCCCTGGGCTGAACAACGCGGCGCGGCCTCGCTGCCGGTTGTCCAGCTACTCAAGGCCCAACCAACTGGCAGACCGACGCTCAACCACGGATCAGTGGCGCACTGGCGATCTCCCAGGTGACAGCGCCCTTCCCGTCGCCCTCAAGGTCGTACACCACCGTGGCCCCTGAGGCCCAGGACTGCTCCGAGTTGTACGCGGCGGCCGGCGCCGCGCACTCGATGGCGACGGAGTTCGACCAGGCCGCGTTCAGTTGCGCTGTGAAGTCGCACGTCTTGGTGGTGACACTGCGAGGTACCTCCCCCGGCGCAAGGCGGGTTTCCAGGCGGTTGGTGACCTTGAAAGAAGTGAATCGCTTGCCGCGGTCCTGTACGACGTCGTCGAGAATCTGCCACACCAGGGAGCTGCTGGCCTGAACGGTGGCACCCTGAAGTTCGAGGCACTGCTCGACAGAGACCAGCGTGTCCGGCTTCAGGCCGGGCAGATCAATTGCGCGACTACTGGCAACGGGATCTACGCAATCGCTCTCTGAGGCGGCAGCGGGCCCTGCGAACGAAATTCCGCCCACCAAGACGATGCCCACCAGAGACACCGCAGTGAAATTATTCCTCGCCATTTCCCCTCCAGATTCTCATACGCTTCATGACGCACGGCTTTACCCAGCCGGCTGTCTTCTTTGACCCTTCGAAGACATTTGGCACGATTGGCAGTTCGTGACTCGCAGCCATGGCCAACCATCGCTCAGTAGCCGTTGCTTCAACACCGTCATATTGATGCACTGCACAAAACGGTGGGTGCAGAATGGGTCATAATGGACCGAATCGATGAAGGGCGCGGGAAGGCCCGATGGTCCAGGTGATGACGTCGGTCCAGGGGCCAACGGGCGGTGAAGTGACACCACACCATCCGGCCGTGGGTGACCGGCCGCCCGCCCGGCAGATCCCGGCCCCAGGACCGCACTTGGGGGTTCATCGGCGCCGGCGTTACGGAGCGCAAACCAGCAGCGTCGAGGGGTAGGACCCGCTAGTGTCTTCCACCGGGAAAGCGTCGTGTCAGCAAGCCCTGTCGTTGCAGCTCAGAGGCCGCCTCTACTTCTCCATCACCACGGACGGCCAACCTCGTTCAAGCCCGACACCAGAATTCCACGACCGCCATCTTGCTGCACTGCAGAAAGCGAGGTGCCAAATGGCCGGAGACCCAGAGAAGAAGAACCATCCGCACAGCGACCGCGAGCTGTGCGCCGCGGGAATCCGGCTCTACACGGAGGCCTTGCGCAACAGCGGGATCAAGCGCGACGAGGTGGCCGCAGCCCCATGCCTGATCGACATGGCGCTGCTGCACCCGGACCCCAGGGCCCCCTCCTGGCTACACCCCGCACCCCCGTCGGCCGCACTGGCGCATCTGCTACTGCCCATCACACGAGAGATCCACGAACGCATACGGCTCACAACCGCCCTGGCCGACTCCCTGGCACCATTGACGACCGTCGCGAGTGACGACCCCAACCTCTCCATCACGGTCCTCGAAGGAATCCCGCTCATCAACTCCGTTCTGAAAGAGGCGTCAGCCAACGCCACGTCGGAAATCCTGACGGCGCAGCCCGGCGGCAACCGAACAAAGTCGAGCCTGGTACAAGGACTCAACAACTCGATGGCCGCCATCGAGCGCGGCGCCCGGCTTCGCCACATCTACCAGCACCCGGCCCGATACAACCCGCACCTCAAGGACTACATAACGCGTGTGCCGACCGACCGGATAGAAGTACGCACCGTCGAGCAGACCATCGAACGTCTGATCATCATCGATCGCGAAATGGCACTCATCCCTGCCAACGCCGAACGGACGACCGCCCTGGAGATCCGGCACCCCGCCCTGGTCACCTATCTCGTCCAGATGTACGACGTGCTGTGGGCGCACGGCACGCCACTGACGGAGCATCTGACCCCGACGTCCGCCCGGACCCCGGTCACCCCCGTCCAGCGCGGCATCGCCCGCCTCCTGGCCGAGGGCACCAGCGACGAGATGGTCGCCCGCAAGATGGGCATCAGCGTCCGCACCTGCCGCTCCCACATAGCCAAACTGATGCAAGCACTCAACGCCTCCAGCCGCACCCACCTCGGCATCCTGCTCGTCCACTCCGGCCTGGTCGAACCCGGGGCGAACACCCACCCGTGAGCCGACACCCCGGCCGGCCCGGCTTCGCGGTCGTCAGTCGCTCTTCGTGTCGGTACTGACCCCGGCCAGTGCCGCACCGAGGAGAACGTACGCGACGAGGACGGGGATCGGTATATGGCCACCCGTGGAGTCGATGTCGTCGATGAAGTAGCCGGAGACCCCGAACCAGACCAACCCGCCGACGAGGACGAGTACGACGTTGCCGGTCTCACCTGCCAAACGCATACCCGCCCACAGCAGGAACGGCAGGAGAGCCCACGATGCCGCCGTGGTGAGCAGGAACTCGACGGATCCGGCGAATGCTCCGGCGTCACTGTCGGCCGCGGCGCCGCGGGCACCGGTGTAACCGGCGGACATGAGGCCATGGCAAGCGGCGGTTGCGGCGGCGACAGTGACCCCGCCTTTGACGTGTCGCAAGTAATTCATGAAGAGGATCCTTGCCCGGTACGGCCCGGCGGGCCCCGACGCGTTTGCGTCGAGGCCCACCGGTCCCCTGTGGTCGGTCACTTACCTGGGCGCGAAGTTACAGCGCGCGCTCCAGGGCATTGGCGTAGAGCCTGGCTCCGCTGATCTTTGGGTGGAACGACTTCATCGAGGGCAGCACCCCAGAGTTGTCCGCCTCGGACTTGCCCCCGGTGACGATCGCATGGATCGACTCGGGGTCACCACATATCGCCTTGCCCTTGAAGTCCGGTTCGGGGTCGACGAACGTGGCGCCGACTGCCGCCGCTGCGGCCGCCATCTCCCTGGTCAGGTGGGGGGAGATCTCGTCGTTCAGCCATGGGGCCTCTTCGGTGCCGATGCCAGGTATGCAACTGCCGTTGGCTGCCAGGAGCTTGGGGTAGCCGACCAGTAGAATCTTGGCATTGGGCGCAAGGTCTTTGACCTGATTGAGAACCTTGATGATGCGGGGCTTGGTCTGCTCAGTGATCCACTTCGGTAGAAAGGTCTTGAGCGGTCCGGTCATCTCGCCGGTCTTGGTACCCGTGTCCGGGTTCGACTTCTCGATCTCGGCGTCCTGACAGAGCTTCAATCCGGCCAGGAACACGCATTCCGAGAACACGTCGGTGAACAGGGAGTCGTTGCCGCCAACGGTGACCGTGACGAGATCGGTGTTCGCGTCGAGATAGCCGAGGTCCATCTGCGGCAGCGAGTTGCCCTGCTTCGATCCCCCTGACCACATCTGGTAGGTGCGGGCACCCGAGCAGGCGACGAAGCTCAGATCCACATTCCCGTACGAGTCGGAGATCTCACCGATCGAGCTGGACTTGCCGGGGAGGGTCGCCTGCCGGATCCACGCCTCCTTGGAACGATGGCACTTGTTGTTCACCTCGTCCGAACCGATGTCCTCCTTGTAGTCCGTCTCGCGGAAGTAGTCCTTGCCGTCGGCCGTGTCGGCTCCTTCACCGGAGGCGAAGGAGTCCCCCATGGCAACCACCTGAGTCGGCTTGGACGCGAGCTTCTGGAAGGCGACGGCATCCCAGGCGATGTCCACCCCCACTCCCTCTTCGGTGATGTTGGACAGGGCCACCGATGGGGTTCCCGTGAAGTTGAAGACGCCGAGCGACCGCCACTCGTTGCTGCGGATGCGCTGTGGGGCGACACGGTGCGGAGGAGAGGAGGCGTTGGTGCCCGAGACCGTGTACTTCGCTTGCTGGGACCTTGCGGCGACGTTCGGCATGTGGACCAGGACTCGAGTCCAGCCCTGGACAGAACTGGGGCCGGTCCATGTACCGGTGGCTTTCAGTCTGGCCGCTTCCGCTGAGGCCGCCTTGCGCGTGGTGGAGAACCAGACGTGGTTGCCGTACCCCACGCCGAGTTGATGGGTATCCATTTTCGCCGAGGCCGAAGCGAAGTCGAACTTGAACGATCCGGAGGACTGCGCGGTGTCCGAGCATCGCCGGAAGTCGGCGCCCGCGAGCCGCTGACCGGTGTTCACGTTGTCAACGATCGCCGTACCGATCGGGAGTCCTGAGTTGCATCGCGGCGGGTGGGAATTGCCGTCCGCCTCTTCCGGATAGGTGTTGTTGAAGCGGAACAGCTCGAATCCGCACTGATCGCTCTCGCACTTCTTCCACTCGACCTTGCCGTTCCACCAGCACATCCAGTCCGAATTCTGACACGGCCCCTGCTGGGGGGAATCGTTCGATGCGCCTTCCTTGATCTTCGAAGGATCGCACTCGTTGGAGCTGCCGCAGAAAAGATCGATTGGCGGCTTGGCTGTGGTGCGGTGGCGGGGTTCGGTCCACCACGCGGGCCGGTAACCGTGGACGAGCGTGCCCGGTGCCTCAAGGGCCTCCAGCGGGCGTGCGGCCCAGCCGATGACCTTCTCCGGGTACGGCCAGTACTGCGGCTTCGCGGCATGGGAGTAGTCGTCACTGCCCTGGGCGCTCTCCAGGAACGGAGTGCGGTTGGGCTTGTACGTCGGGTTGGCGGGGTTGTTGGCCCAGCCAACGCCCCATTTGCCATCGTTCTTCCCGACGTCGGCCTTGGAATAGTAGCCGGAGTTGTAGGCCCACAGAGCGAAGAACCAGTTCTCAAGGCCCTTCGGATCACCGTTGTTGACGGTGAGGCCCTCGTCGCGAGTCGTGTTCCACTTCTCGGCGAGAATGTTCACGCCTGCGGCAACGTTTGCGGTGTAGTCCAATGCGACGGCGTCCTGGTACGCGCGCGGCTTGGACGGCCGAACGTCCCCTTCTTCGTACGGTTTGCCGGGCAGGCGCATGCCGTCGGTGACCTGCGTGATGCCGTAACCGCAGTCCGCAGCCCTCCAGTTGATGGCCCAGGGATCATCGACCTGGCCGTGCTCGTCGTGCTTGAGCCCGTAGTAGTTGCCAATGAGGCTGTTGGCGGTGGTGCCTGGTGCGGCGAAGCGGGTGGCCTGCCACATGTTGGACTCCTGGGCGGTGATGCCGAGGAATATCTGTGCCGGGATACGCCCGCCTCCGGCGAGGGGGGTGAGGCCGCCGATCAGGGACTGGGGTCGGTAGGCGCCCATGCCCATGTTTTTCCAGTTGGCCGGCCGGGAGACATGGCCGTCCATGGTGCCTTCGATGGCCCGGTTCACGGCCCACTCGATCTGCCGCGGCTTCGGCTGGAACGCCTGCTTCTGCGGGTTGCCCCGTTCCACGGCGCAGGTGCGCTCCGACTCCGGCTCGGAAATGTCCAGCCGCGTCGCCTTGCCGGTGCCCGTGCTGCCACCACCCCCGGCGGGGGAGGCGCCGAGAGCTGGGGAACTGTCCGACCCATCGGCCGGTTCGGGGCTGACGGGGGACGCCGCCGGATTTGCCTCGAACACCGGGTCGCTGCCGGTGGGTAGATGGTGCAGCTCGATACGGGCCGTGCGCGCCGTGTCGTACTCGGACTCGCGGACCCGGGTGTCCTTGCCGTCGGCCCACGCGGCACTCACAAGGGCCCGGCCCTTGGTGGACGCGATGGCGTCCTTGTCGATGCCACCCGGGTTCCGTACGTACTCAGGCAGGTCTCCGAGGCTTTTCGCTCCGCCGGTGATGATCGCGCTTCCGTCGGCGGCGCGGGCCAGGTCCATGCCGGTCAACTTGCCCTCGGCGACCGTGCGGGCCTTTGTCTCTTCTCTCTTGACCTGAGCGCCACTCAGGTACTTGACCGTGGACATCTGGCCGGCGGATGCGGCCTCGGAGGCGGAGGAGTTCCCGCCCTTGGCGGCCTTGCCGCCGTTCCGGCGGTCCAGGAAGGCGAGTCCGCCGTCCTTCGTGACGGACAGGTTGAAGGGGGTGTTCTCCGTACGCGTGATCAGGCTGGACGTTCCGCTTTCACCGATCCTGACGATCGCGTTGCTCTGTGCCGCGACGATACCGTCGCGGGTCGGAACCGCGGAGGTGATCTGCCCCTTCATCGTGACCGACATGGATGTGTCGCCGGTACGGGTATCGATGCTGATCAGGCGCGTCTCGTTCCTGTCCGACGCCTCTTCGTCGGTGAACTGCGACAGAACAGCCTGCTCGCCGTCGCCACAGCCCGGTGAGAAGTAGGCGAGGCTCGCCTGGTACGGCAGCTTCGTCACGGAGCCCGTGGTCAGATCGACGGTGGCCGTGAACGCGCCTCGGGCCATCAAGTCGGGCTTGTTGGTGAACGTGCGCGGCGCGTAGGCGACGAGTGCGCGATCACCGGAGGCGGTGACGCACGCGTTGCCGATCCAGGTGTCGGTGTCGGAGAACGCTGGTTCGGCAAGGGAGGCGGCGGTCTTCCAGCGGTAGCCGTCCGCCTCGTCGGCGATAAGCAGGTGGAAGCCGGTGGCGTCTCCGATAGTGGTCCACGCGGTATCGGACGACTTGGCGTAGCCGGCGCCGAGCACCTTGCCGCGCTGCTCGACCGGAACACGGTCCTTGTCCGCCCCCGTCGGGGAGGCGGGGGGATCGGACCAGCCTTGGGCCGCGCCAGGTGGAGGCGTCGGTTGCTGCGGGACGGAATGCGACTGTGTTGCCGCCCCTATGGACAGGGCGGTTGCGATCGCGCAACTGAGCGCGATACGGGCAGATCTGAGTCTGTTGACCCGTCTCAAGGAAGTGCCTCCTGGCATGTGGGATGAGGAGTCGGCGACTGTTCGACGCAGCGGGCGACGGCCCGTGGCCCGCGTGCGGCACCGACTGTGCCCCGGTCTGCGGGCAGGCCGCAGCGCCGGGGTACCGCGTACTCGCAGCGGTTCGTCCGTGGTTCCATTCGCCGATCGCTCGGAACGGGCGGGCGCATACCGGGGGAGCCGTCATCGGCAGTCGTGACCGGCGTGCTGAAGACGGCTCGCGGCCGGATCTCTCCCACCTGCGATCGACCGCGCACGTTCAAAGGCGGTTCAAGCTGCCGCGTCGGCGCGTTCCTACGGCCGAGGAGCCCAGCCCTCCCATGGCAGGTCCGTTGCTGGAGAAGTCACCGAAGGGCGCTTCTGCTGACCTCAGCGGCCTTCTCCAGGGTCTTGTCCAACTGTGACTCGGCGCCCTTGAGGGCTTCTTGATTCTCCTCGACGAGTCGCTTCTGAATGGTCGTCTCCTCGGCGAACCAGACCTTGACGAGCCCGGTCTCCTGCTCGCAGTCGACCTCGGCCGTCGCCACCTCGATCTCGGCCTGGTCGGCCGTCTCCCCCTCCGCACCGGCCACGTCGGCCGTGTCCCAGACCGTGTTCACCTGACATCCGCGGTCCTTCATGCAGGACGCCCACCGCTCCACGACGAGGTGACGTAGGCGTTGGCCGGGCTGATGGGAAGCAACAGCGCGGCACACGCCGTTGAGAGGATCAGTGAGATTCGGCCGATGGATCTCTTCCTCAAGACGGATGCCCTTTCGCTCTGCGAAGACGGTGGCCACGACTGGCAGTTCGTGACGCGCAGCCATGGCAAACGATCGCTCAGTAACTGTTGCTTCAACACCGTCATCTTGCTGCATTGCACAAAGCGGTGGGTGCAGAACGGGGCAAACAGATCAACAAGGGAGACAAGCAGAGGAGGGCCCGTTGCCTCCCGGATCTCTCCGGGAGGCAACGGGCCCTCCTGTGTCAGGTCCTACCGTCGGACGCGCCCTCGTCCGACTGGTCCGACTAGTCCGACGACAGCTTCGGCTTCGGCCGCCACACCACCAGCGCGCTCGTCTGCTGGACGTCCTGATACGGCACCAGGTCCCGCCGGTACGACGCGTGGACCTGGGCCTCGCGCTGGCGCAGCGCCGCCGCCGCGCCGTCCACCGCCGCGCCGAGTTCGGCGACGCGCGCCTGGAGCGCCGCGACTTGGTTCTCCAGCTCGATGATGCGCTTGATACCGGCCAGGTTGATGCCCTCGTCCTGCGACAACTGCTGCACCTGGCGGAGCAGTTCGATGTCGCGCGCCGAGTAACGCCTGCCGCGGCCCGCCGTACGGTCCGGCGAGACCAGGCCCAGCCGGTCGTACTGGCGCAGCGTCTGCGGGTGCAGCCCGGACAGCTGGGCCGCCACCGAGATGACGTACACCGGCGACTCTTCGGTCAGTTCGTAGGCCCGGTTGAACGATGAGTGCGGTCGACGCCGCCCGACCCCGTCCATTGGAGTCACGCTCCCTTCGCTGCCTGGAACAGCTCGTCCCGCGGGTTCTCCCCCACGGTCGCCTTCCGGTAGGACTCCAGCGCGTCACGAGCCTCGGCGCCGAGATCCTGGGGGACGACCACCTCGACGGTGACCAGGAGGTCGCCACGGGTGCCGTCCTTGCGTACGGCACCCTTCCCCCGGGCGCGCATCGTACGGCCGTTGGGCGTGCCCGCGGGCAGTTTCAGGGTGACGGCGGGACCGCCCAGCGTCGGGACCTTGACCTCGCCGCCGAGCGCCGCCTCCACGAAGGTGACCGGCACCGTGACGGTGAGGTTGTCGTCCTTGCGGCCGAAGACCGGGTGCGCGCCGACGTGGACGACCACGTACAGATCGCCGGCCGGACCGCCGCGCTCGCCGGGAGCGCCCTTGCCGCGCAGCCGGATCCGCTGGCCGTCGCTGACGCCCGCCGGGATGCGGACCTGCATGGTCCGCGAGGACCTGGCACGACCGCTGCCCTTGCAGACGTCGCAGGGGTCCTGGGCGATCAGCCCACGGCCCTTGCAGTCCACGCACGGGTCGGTCAGCGAGAAGCCGCCGCCCGTGCCGCGCGACACCTGTCCGGTGCCGACGCAGGTCGGGCAGACCCGCGGCGAGCCGTTCTTGTCGCCGGTGCCCGAACACGCCTTGCAGGGCGCCTGGCTGGACATCCGCAGCGGGACCGTGGCCCCGTCGACCGCCTCGGTGAAGCTGAGCGTCACCTCGGACTCGATGTCCTGGCCGCGGCGCGGCTGTGTGCGTGTACCGGTGCCGGGACCGCCTCTGTTGAAGAGGCCGCCGAACACGTCCCCGAGTCCGCCGCCGAAGCCGCCGGCGCCGCCCTGGCCGCCCTGCGTCCCTCCGCCGCCGCCCTGGGGCCCGCCTCCGAAGAGGTCGCCCAGGTCGAAGTTGAAGGACCCGCCGCCGCCGGCGCCGGGGCCGGCCCGGAAGCCGCCCCCGTTGCCGAAGAGCGAGCGCGCCTCGTCGTACTCCTTGCGCCGCTTGGGGTCGCCGAGCACGTCGTTGGCCTCGGAGATCTCCTTGAAGCGCTCCTCGGCCTTGGCGTCACCCTTGTTGGCGTCCGGGTGGAACTCGCGGGCGAGCTTCCGGTACGCCTTCTTGATCTCGGCCTCGGTGGCGTCCTTGGGGACGCCGAGAACCTTGTAGTAGTCCTTCTCCACGAAGTCCTTGGTACTCATTCCCGACGTCCCTCCTCACTGCCCGTCATGCGTACCGCATGCGTACTGCCTGCCATGCGTACTGCCTGTCCGTACCGCCGAGTCCACGTCAGCCCTCGTCCGGGCCACCGCTCTCCTCGTCCGTGTCCGGCTCGTCGGCGCTCGATGCCTTCTCCCCGGGCTGGGCCCCCGGCTGGGGCTCCGCCACGGCGACGCGCGCGGGCCTGATGGTCCGCTCGCCGAACCGGTACCCAGGCTGCAGGATCGCGACGCACGTGTCCTCGGTGACATCCGGCGCGTAGCTGTGCATCAGAGCCTCGTGGATCGTCGGGTCGAAGGGCTCGCCCTCCTTGCCGAACTGCTGGAGGCCCATCTTCGCGGCCACCGTCTCCAGCGATTCCGCCACCGACTTGAACCCGCCGACCAGCTCGTCGTGTTCGCGGGCGCGCCCGATGTCGTCGAGCACGGGCAGCAGCTCGGTCAGGAGGCTCGCGATGGCGATCTCCTTGACCGTGACCCGGTCCCGCTCGACCCGGCGGCGGTAGTTCTGATACTCGGCCTGAAGCCGCTGGAGGTCTGCCGTGCGCTCACCGAGCGCCGTACGGACCTGGTCCAGCTGTGCGATCAGTGCGGTCTGTGTTGCGTTCTGCTGTACGTCCCCTGCCGGGGGGGCCGCCGGGCCCGGCTCCTTGGCGGAGTCCGGCTCGGCGGCCTTCGGCGCGGCGTCTTCGGGGGTGGCGCCTGAAGGGACGTCGGGCTCCTCTTCGAAGCCCGGAGTCTCCTCCGTCACGCGGCACCGTCCTTCTTGGGCTTCTCGTCGTCGACGATCTCGGCGTCCACGACGTCGTCCGCGCCGTCGGTGCCGCCGGCGGGACCGGCCTGCTCCGTGCCCGGGGCGTCGTTACCGGCGCCGTCGGCCTGCGCGTTGGCGTACATGGCCTGGCCGAGCTTCTGCGAGACGGCCGCGACCTTCTCCGTCGCCGTGCGGATCTCGGCCGTGTCCTCACCCTTGAGCTTCTCCTTCAGCTCGCCGATGGAGGTCTCGACCTCTTCCTTCACGTCACCGGGGACCTTGTCCTCGTTGTCCTTGAGGAACTTCTCCGTCTGGTAGACGAGCTGTTCGGCCTGGTTGCGGGTCTCGGCGGCCTCGCGACGGCGGTGGTCCTCGTCCGCGTACTGCTCGGCCTCTTCGCGCATCCGGTTGACCTCGTCCTTCGGCAGCGAGGAGCCACCGGTGACGGTCATCTTCTGCTCCTTGCCGGTGCCGAGGTCCTTCGCGCCGACGTGCATGATGCCGTTGGCGTCGATGTCGAAGGCGACCTCGATCTGCGGCACACCGCGCGGGGCGGGCGGCAGACCGGTCAGCTCGAACATTCCGAGCTTCTTGTTGTACGCCGCGATCTCGCGCTCGCCCTGGTAGACCTGGATCTGCACCGACGGCTGGTTGTCCTCGGCCGTCGTGAAGATCTCGGAGCGCTTCGTCGGGATCGTCGTGTTGCGCTCGATGAGCTTGGTCATGATGCCGCCCTTGGTCTCGATACCAAGAGACAGCGGGGTGACGTCGAGCAGCAGGACGTCCTTGACCTCGCCCTTGAGGACACCGGCCTGGAGCGCGGCGCCGATGGCCACGACCTCGTCCGGGTTGACGCCCTTGTTGGCGTCACGGCCGCCGGTGAGCTCCTTGACGATCTCCGCGACGGCGGGCATACGCGTCGAGCCGCCGACCAGGACCACGTGGTCGATCTCGGACAGCGCGATACCGGCGTCCTTGATGACGTTGTGGAACGGGGTCTTGCAGCGCTCCAGCAGGTCGGCCGTCAGCTGCTGGAACTGGGAGCGCGTGAGCTTCTCGTCCAGGTGCAGCGGGCCTTCGGCGGACGCCGTGATGTACGGCAGGTTGATCGTGGTCTCGGTGGAGGACGACAGCTCGATCTTCGCCTTCTCCGCGGCCTCGCGGAGACGCTGGAGAGCCATCTTGTCCTTGGCCAGGTCCACGCCGTGACCGTTGGCGAACTGCTTCACCAGGTAGTCGACGACACGCTGGTCCCAGTCGTCACCACCGAGGTGGTTGTCACCGTTGGTGGCCTTCACCTCGACGACGCCGTCACCGATCTCCAGGAGCGACACGTCGAAGGTGCCGCCGCCGAGGTCGAAGACGAGGATTGTCTGGTCGTCCTTGTCGAGCCCGTACGCCAGCGCGGCGGCCGTCGGCTCGTTGACGATACGCAGGACGTTGAGGCCCGCGATCTCGCCGGCCTCCTTCGTGGCCTGACGCTCGGAGTCGTTGAAGTACGCCGGGACGGTGATGACCGCGTCCACGACCTTCTCACCGAGGTAGGACTCCGCGTCGCGCTTCAGCTTCTGAAGGACGAACGCGGACATCTGCTGCGGGTTGAAGTCCTTGCCGTCGAGATTGATCTTCCAGTCGGTGCCCATGTGGCGCTTGACCGACCGGATGGTCCTGTCGACGTTCGTGACTGCCTGGCGCTTGGCGACCTCTCCGACGAGCACCTCGCCGTTCTTGGCGAAGGCGACGACGGACGGCGTGGTCCTGGCGCCTTCGGCGTTGGTGATGACGGTGGGCTCGCCGCCTTCGAGAACGCTGACGACGGAGTTAGTCGTGCCCAGGTCGATGCCGACCGCACGTGCCATTTCGATTCCTCCAGCTGACTTGAGTGGAACAGGCTCAAGGATGCACGACTGATCCTCACCCGTCAACAGAGCTGAGTCGAGCAGACTCAACTATCGTGCGGCCCGATTTCCGGGAACGACCGGGAAACGGCGCGGTTCCCGCAGGTCCGCGCGCCTTCGGAACTTCTCTTCACTCCTACGACACCATCGGTCGGCAAGTGTTACGCAAAAGCCCCGATGTCGCCTACAACGGTCAGGGAGGCCCCATGGTTCCGGACCTGGATCTGGACCCCAAGCGCCTGCTGGACCTGACGCTCGGCGCTCTCCTACTGATGCTGACGGCGCCCCTGCTGGCCGCCGTCGCCGTCACCCTCACGCTCTCCGCGCGGCACCCCGGCGGCGCCTTCACCCACGAGCGCCGCGTCGGTCTGGACGGCCGCGTCTTCACCGTCCACTCGCTGGCCACCCGCCGCCACCGGCTCGACCTGCTGTCGCGCCTGCCCCATGTCGTACGGGGCGAGATGTCCCTCGTCGGCCCCGCGCCACTGGCGCCCGGCGACCCCAGGACGGCCGCGCCCTGGCGGCAGTTCGTACGGCCGGGCCTCACCGGCCTCGCCCAGGTGCGCCGCCGGTCCCCGTGGCCGTGGGACGAGCCCGCGCTGCTCGATCAGCACTACGTGGAGCACCACTGGATCGGCCTCGACCTGGCGATCCTCGTCCGCACCCCGGCCGTCGCGGCAGCCCCGTACGGCACGGACGCCCCGGCACCACGGATCCCCGCTCAGGGTCACCTCAGCGACACAGATCACCGGCCACGCGGCTACAGTGCGGCGGGATAACTGGGTATCCTCAGCACAAACCGATTAAGTTACCGCTTAGTAACACCCTTGGCAGTAGCCACCGCCGTGGTGCTGTTCTTCCCACCCTCGCAGGCCCGAGGAGCCCCCAATGCAACTCGCCGCGATCATCGTGTCGCTGGTGCTGACCGTGGTCGGCGTCGCGCTCATCGCCCGAGCCGGCGCCGAGATCTACCGGTTCGTGAAGCTCGGCTCGCCCGTCCCGGCCGGCAGTCGCACCGACGACCCCAGAGCGCGCACGATCACCCTGGCCAAGGAGTTCCTCGGCCACACGCGGATGAACCGCTGGGGCGTCGTCGGCTTCGCGCACTGGTTCGTCGCCATCGGCTTCCTGACGCTCGGGCTGACGATCGTCAACGCGTACGGCCAGCTGTTCCAGGCCGACTGGATCATCCCGGGGATCGGCACCTTCCTGCCGTACGAGATCTACATCGAGTTCATCGCGCTCGCCACGACCCTCGGCATCCTCGTACTGATGGCGATCCGGCTGCTGAACCTGCCCTCGCGGGCCGGCCGCAAGTCGCGCTTCGCCGGCTCCACGGCCTGGCAGGCGTACTTCGTCGAGTACGTGATCCTCACCATCGGCCTCGCGATCCTGATCCTGCGTGGCCTCGAAGGCGCCCTGCACCACGTCGACAGCTACGACCCGGCGTACTGGGTCTCGTATCCGCTGGTCCTGGCCTTCAAGGGACTCAGCCTCGGCACCCTGCAGAACCTGGTCTACCTGACCGCCATGATCAAGCTCGGTGTGACGATGATCTGGGCGATCACCCTGGGCCTCAACACCACCATGGGCGTCGCCTGGCACCGCTTCCTCGCCTTCCCGAACATCTGGTTCAAGCGCGAGTCCGACGGCGGTACGGCGCTGGGCGCGCTCCGGCCGATGGTGTCGGGCGGCAAGGAGATCGACTTCGAGGACCCGGGAGACGACGACGTCTTCGGCGTCTCGCAGGTCGAGCAGTTCTCCTGGAAGGGCATCCTCGACTTCTCCACGTGCACGGAGTGCGGTCGCTGCCAGTCGCAGTGCCCCGCCTGGAACACCGGCAAGCCGCTCTCGCCGAAGCTCCTGATCATGTCGCTGCGCGACCACGCGCACGCCAAGGCGCCGTATCTGCTGGCCGGCGGCGGCAAGACCGCGGAGGGCGAGGAGAAGGCGTCCGAGGAGGCGCTGAAGGACGTGCCCGCCGCCGCCCTCGCGGAGGCCGAGCGCCCGCTGATCGGGACGCTGGAGGAGAACGGCGTCATCGACCCCGACGTGCTGTGGTCCTGCACCACGTGCGGCGCGTGCGTCGAGCAGTGCCCGGTCGACATCGAGCACATCGACCACATCGTCGACATGCGCCGCTACCAGGTGATGATCGAGAGTTCGTTCCCCTCCGAGGCCGGGACGATGCTCAAGAACCTGGAGAAGAAGGGCAACCCCTGGGGGCTGCAGAAGAAGCAGCGCCTGGAGTGGACGAAGGAGGTCGACTTCGAGGTGCCGGTCGTCGGCCGGGACGTCGAGGACCTCTCCGAGGTCGACTACCTGTACTGGGTCGGCTGCGCGGGCGCGCTCGAAGACCGCGCCAAGAAGACCACGAAAGCCTTCGCCGAACTGCTGCACATCGCGGGTGTGAAGTTCGCGATCATGGGCGGCGACGAGAAGTGCACGGGCGACTCGGCCCGCCGCCTCGGGAACGAGCCGCTGTTCCAGCAGCTCGGCCAGGAGAACGTGGCGATGCTGAACATGGCCTACGGCGAGGACGACGAGGACGAGTCGACACGTCGGCCGAAGTCCTCGAAGAAGATCGTCGCGACCTGCCCGCACTGCTTCAACACGATCGCCAACGAGTACCCGCAGCTCGGCGGCGAGTACGAGGTCATCCACCACACCCAGCTGCTCCAGCACCTCGTCGACGAGGAGAAGCTGGTCCCGGTGACCCCGGTCGAGGGTCTGATCACCTACCACGACCCCTGCTACCTGGGCCGGCACAACAAGGTCTACACACCGCCCCGCGAGATCATCGCGAAGGTTCCCGGCCTCCGTAACGAGGAGATGCACCGCCACAAGGAGCGCGGCTTCTGCTGTGGCGCGGGCGGCGCGCGGATGTGGATGGAGGAGCGGATCGGCAAGCGCATCAACAACGAGCGGGTGGACGAGGCGCTTTCGCTGAATCCGGACATCGTGTCGACGGCGTGCCCGTTCTGCCTCGTGATGCTCACCGACTCGATCAACGGCAAGAAGAACGACGGCTCGGCGAAGGAATCGCTCCAGGTCGTGGACGTGGCGCAGTTGCTGCTCGACTCGGTACGGACGCCGGCGGACCCGGAGGACTCCCCGGAGCCCGCGGCCGAACCGGAGCCGGAGCCGGCGACGTAACGCCCTCCTTGGGAAGATCACGGCCGGACCTGCCTCGGGGGCGGGTCCGGCCTTTTTCCTTTCTTGGGACGATCGGCCCGTGATCGCGATCGGTCCGTTTCCTTACCGCGACGCGCGAACTGGAGCATCATGTGGCAGCGAATGTCACTGTGACCGGACTGGAGAGGTGGACGGGGTCGTGCGGATACGTACCGGTGGCACCGGCGCGACGACGGCGGTGATGACCGGCGCCGGCCTCTGTACGGCGCTGGCCCTGCTGCTGACCGGTTGCGGCGGCTCGGCCGACACCGACGGAAAGGCGGGCAGCGGCAGCGAGGTCAAGAACGGCGACACCGCGCCCCTCGCCGGCCGCGCCTCCGTACCGAAGCGCCCCGTCCCGCGCGGCGACGGCAGCGAGGTCCCGGCCGACTTCAACGGCGACGGCCACCGCGACCTCGTCCTGAACGACCTGGTCAAGGCCCCCGACGCGATCCAGGGCGACGACGCGGGCATCGGCATCGTGTACGGCTCCGGCTCACCGCGCGGCGTCGACCCCGCCGTACGCCAGACGCTGAGCCCCACCGCCAACGGCGCGGCCACCGACGGCGTCCTGCCGGCCGCCTTCGACGCGGCGGCGGCCTGCGACCTGGACGGGGACGGCTTCGCCGACCTGATCGTGAGCACGGACCCTCCGTACGACGGCCTCGGCCGCCCGCCCGTGCCCCTCCAGCTCCTCTTCGGCGGCCCGGACGGCATCACGGGCAAGGCGGTCGTCCTGAAGATCCCCGCCAAGGCGCGTTACGGCGACGACTGGCCCGACCACCCGGTGTGCGGCGACTTCGACGGCGACGGAAAACCGGACCTCGCCGTCTCCGCCAGCGCGGGCCAGGTCAGCTATCTGCGCGGCCCGTTCAGCCGCGCGGGCGCCCCGAAGGCCGCGACGGCCCCGATCCCCGGCGGCGGCCCGGTCCTGTACGCCCCCACGGGCAAGGCGGACACGGACGGCGACGGCTACGACGACCTCGTGCACGCCACCCGCACCCACGAGCCCGGCAAGGCCGCGAAGGGCAAGCTGCTGCTGGGCGGCCCCCGGGGACCGGGCGAGGCGGGCCGCACGTACACCTTCAAGGCCGTCGCACTCCCGCCCGCGCCGAAGCTGCCGGGCACGGACGGCGAGCCCACGACCGACCTCCTGGAGTCGGCGGACTTCACCGTGACGCGCACGCACCAGGGTGAGGAGAAGGATCTGATCGCGCTGTACCCGTCGGGGAAGGGCGGGAAGACGGCGGAGCGCCCGGTGATCACCTTCAGCACGTCGATCTTCCTCACGTAGGCGGACAGACCCTGCGGCGGGCCCCCCAGGGTCCCCTTAGGGGATGTCACAGCTCGGCCGCAAAGGCCGGCCTGTTCCAGCTCCTCCGGCCCCGGGCCCGCCCGGAGCGGGTACGTTCGGTGACGTGGCTGGATTCAGGATCGGACGCGGCCGGGACAACCGCACACGTCAGCAGGAACCGCAGCAGCAGCCGTACGGACGGCAGGCGGCGCCCCCTCCGCAGTACGGAGGCGGGCAGCCGGCACCCCCGTACGGCAGACAGCCGCGCCCTCCGCAACAGCAGTGGCCCCCGGCGGGCGCCGGACACCCCGGCCCCCAGCAGGGCGGTTACGGCTACCCCGGACCCGGCGGGCAGGGCGGCGGGCAGGGCGGCCAGGGCGAGCCCGAGTACTTCGGCGACCCGCACAACCAACAGCACGGCGGTGGCGGCGCCCACGACCCGTACGCCAACAACCCAGGTCACACGCAGCAGTTCAGCGTGGACGAGAGCGACTACGGCAACGGCGCGACGTACCACGCGGGCGCGGCGCCCGCCCCGTCCGGCCCCCGCCTGCACTGGAAGCAGCTGCTGAGCGGCATCGTGCTGCGCCCGAACGCGACGTTCTGGCAGATGCGCGACTACCCGGTCTGGGGCCCGGCGCTGGTCGTCACGTTCCTCTACGGCCTGCTCGCCATCTTCGGATTCGACGGCGCCCGCGAGGAGGCGATCAACGCCACCCTCTCGACAGCCATCCCGTACGTCCTGACGACGGCCGTGGCCTTCGTGATCGGCGGTCTGATCCTGGGCGCGGTGACCCACACCATGGCCCGCCAGCTCGGCGGCGACGGCGCCTGGCAGCCGACGGTCGGCCTCTCGATGCTGATCATGTCGGTCACGGACGCGCCCCGCCTGGTCTTCGCGCTCTTCCTGGGCGGCGAGAACTCCCTGGTGCAGATCCTCGGCTGGGTCACCTGGGTCGCGGCGGGAGCGCTGTTCACGGTGATGGTGAGCAGGTCGCACGACCTGCCGTGGCCGAAGGCGCTGGGCGCGTCGGCGATCCAGCTGATCGCGCTGCTGTCACTGATCAAACTGGGCACGATCTGACAGGAGGACCCGCCGTCCCCGGACGGCGGGTCCCCGTTTCACGCCTCGGCTCTCACGAATCGAGTATCTGCCCGGGACGCCGTACGACGGGAGCCTGCACGCTCCAGGGGAAGTTGATCCACTCGTCGGTGCGCTTCCAGACGTACTCGCACTTCACCTGCGAGTGCGTCTTCTCGTAGATGACGGCGCTGCGGACCTCGGCGACTTGATCGAGACAGAAATCGTGGACGAGCTTGAGGGTGCGCCCGGTGTCGGCGACGTCGTCGGCGATGAGGACCCTCTTGTTGGTGAAGTCGACCACGTTGGGCACCGGCGCCAGCATGACCGGCATCGCGAGAGTCGTACCAACTCCCGTGTAGAACTCGACATTCACCAGGTGGATGTTCTTGCAGTCGAGAGCGTAGGCGAGCCCGCCGGCGACGAAGACCCCGCCGCGGGCGATGCTCAGGACGACATCCGGCTCGTACCCGTCATCGGCCACAGCCTGCGCCAACTCCCGTACGGCATCGCCGAAGCGCTCGTACGTCAGGTTCTCCCGTGTGCCGTCCGCGTCCTTCACACCTGTGTCCGGTGGAAGTTGAGGAACGAACGGGAGGCGGTGGGCCCGCGCTGCCCCTGGTAACGCGACCCGTAACGCTCGGAGCCGTACGGGAACTCGGCCGGCGAGCTGAGCCGAAACAGACAGAGCTGCCCGATCTTCATGCCCGGCCAGAGCTTGATGGGCAGCGTCGCGAGATTCGACAGCTCCAGCGTCACGTGCCCGGAGAAGCCGGGGTCGATGAAGCCGGCGGTGGAGTGCGTGACGAGCCCGAGGCGCCCGAGGCTCGACTTCCCCTCCAGCCGGGAGGCGATGTCGTCGGGCAGCGAGATGACCTCGTACGACGAGGCGAGCACGAACTCCCCGGGATGCAGGATGAACGCCTCGTCCCCGGCCGGCTCGACCTTCCGCGTGAGGTCGCTCTGCTCCACGGCGGGGTCGATGTGTGGGTAGCGGTGGTTCTCGAACACGCGGAAGAACCGGTCAAGCCGCACGTCGATGCTCGACGGCTGCACCATCGATTCGTCGTAGGGGTCGATACGCACGCGCCCGGAGTCGATCTCGGCCCGGATGTCCTTGTCAGAGAGAAGCACGCCCCGAGGATACGCAGAACGCGCGGGCCCGCCCCAACCCGGGCAACCCCGCGCGCCCCTACCGCCCACCTGCGTCAGCGCCGCCCAACCTCCACGGGCACGGCATGCCGCAACCGAGCACAACGCGGACACCGAATCAGCCGCCCGGGCCCGAGCCGCCCGGCGTCAAGCTGCTGCATCGGGAACGACGTAGTACTGAACACATGCCCTTCGGCACAGCGGACGACGGTGCGATCCATCAAATCCATCAGGTCCCTTCCCCAAAAACGCGGACGAACCCACACATTAGGGGATCAACGAGACAGCCATCCAAGCGGCACTCCGACGACGGAGGCTACGCCCCAACTCCCCCGACCGACAGCCGCGTCGAGCGGCGAGAGTCGACAATGGGGTAGAGTGTCCACGGAAGCGCCGGTGATCATGGGCGCTCCGCGCGGGTGTAGTTTAATGGTAGAACATGAGCTTCCCAAGCTCAGAGCGCGAGTTCGATTCTCGTCACCCGCTCCACGGCGAAGGCCCAAGTCAGCGACTTGGGCCTCCTTTGTTGTCCAGACCATTTTCCGGCCGCGTGCCATTCGCGTGCCATAGCGACCGCTCCGACCAGGCCGAACGCAACTGTCGGGCCCTCCCGCAACACGCCCGACGCCCCGTCATCTCATTTAGCGAGACGCGTTTTAGGTGACTTGCATCACAGGCGCGCGTGGGACTGGGCTGTGCACACGCGAACCATTCGCGAGGTTCTGCCGGATGTGTTCAGCGCGCTCAGGACGAATCGCGTCACAGCCCCGGGTGGCCGATCCCCCGGATTTCCCCGGCCAGGTCAGGCAGGCTGGTCGCCGCGTTCAGGTCCGAGACGAGTGCGGGGGTCAGCGGTCGCAGCGCGTATATGTGACGGACCGCTTCGAGGTTCACGGGGACCTCGTAGTAGTCCTCGGCGAACCGCTGGTACGCCTCGGGGGAAGGGTCCGCGAGGAGGTGGAACAGCCGGTTCGCGCCGTCTGGGTCGTCGTGGCCGGCGGGGAAGTCGATCGTTCCGTGGCTCCATCGGGTGTCGGCCGTCTCGCGCCACAGGCAGGCGGTCACGACCGGCGTGTCGTCCTCGTCGGTGAAGGCGGGTTCCTCGACACACGTGCGGAAGGCCGACGGAACGTCGTCGATCACGCCCGGCCAGACGTCACCGTCGTTGGCGTACGGGCTCATCGGCGACTCATGGTCGAAGCCGCGCATGTACGCGCCTGCCGCCGAAAAGACGATGGAGTACTCGTCCCCCGAGCCGTTGCGCATCGAGGCCATCTCCTCACCGTCGGCCCAGCCGGAGTTGAAGGAGTAGTACCGGTACTCCCAGTCAGGGCTGAGGATCGTGTCGAGCACCGCCAAGGAGCGGCATAGGTTCCGCAGGTCACCAATGGCAGGCAGTCGGCGCGCGACGTCGTATGAGGTCATGTGCTCATCCAATCCGCTGCCTCCGACAGTCGGTGTCTCAACTGGAGCGTTCACCAGGGCCGTCGTCGCGCTGGGACGAACCGTGCCGACAGGGCTACCTACGCCGCGCGCGCTGTGTGCCAGACCCAGAAGGGCGTGGCACGAAGGGATGGATGGTCGCGCTTCTGCTGCCGCCCTGCTGGGGTGGCTGCGTCTGGCGGCGGACGTCGTGGTCGATGTCGGCGGCGAGCCGGCGCTGATGCTCCTTGGTGGAGTGCTGGTAGATGAGCTGCGCCTTCTCGGAGGACTGGCCCGCGCGGACCATGAGGTCCTTCAGCTTGGCCCCGGTGTCGGCGGCGAGGGTGTTGCCGGTGTGCCGCAGATCGTAGAAGCGGAAGCCATCGGGCAGGCCCGCCTGGTCCCGGGCTCTTCGCCACTTGCGCCCGAAGGTCGTACCGCGCAGGGCCGCGCCCTTCTCTCCGACGAACACCAGCCCGTCGCCTCCTGGCTCGGCGAACCATTCCAGGTGACGGCGGAGGTCTTCGTACAGGAAGGCGGGCAGGGCGATCTCTCTTTTGCCGGCGCGGGACTTGGGGTCGCCGATGACGCGGTGTCCGGTGTTCAGCTCGGGCGCGGCACGGCGTACCCAGAGGGAGCCGGCGTCGAGTTCTATGTCTCCTCGGCGGAGTTCGGCGAGTTCCTCAGGGCGCATCGAGGCGAACGCGCCGAGGAGGACCATCAGCCGCCAGCGCAGGCCGATGACATCGGCGACGGCGAAGACCTGGGCCACCGTCGCGACGGGTCGTTCGTCGGCTTCTTCGCGTCCCGCGCCGCGGATACGGCACGGGTTCTTGCGGAGCATGTCGTCGTCGACCGCGGTCTCCATGATGGCTTTCAGCAGCCGGTACGACTTGGCGACCGTGGTCCTGCCCGTGGCCCGCAGCCGCTCCGCGCGCCAGGACCTGACGCGGGCCGGACTGATGGCGTTGACGTACAAAGCACCGAACGTCGGCTCCAGATGGAGTCGCAGGAGCCGGCGGTACAGCTCGTCCGTCGTGGGCGCGAGGCCCCGTTCGTCGATCCAGCGGCTGGCGTACTCGGCGAACAGCACCTCGCCGTCGGCCGGGTCGATCCAGTCGCCACGCGTCTGGTCGGCCTCGATCTGAGCGAGGAAGACCTCGGCGTCGCGCTTCGTCTCGTACGTGTCGGGGGCTGGGCGCAACATGCCGTCGGTGCCGGGGTACCGGGCCTGGTACCGGCCGGACGGCAGCTTGCGTATCGCGCCGAAGCGGCGACGCGAAGCCCCACGCGCGCGGGCGCTCACGCCGCTCTCCCGTGACGGGACCGCGTGCTGCGGACGGGCTCGATGGTCCGCTCGTCCACGTAGGCGCGAAGGACGCTTTCGGCGATGCGGACGTACTTGCCGACCTTGACGTAGCGGATACGGCGCTCGTGGATCAGGCGGCGTATGAACCGCTCGCCGGTACCGAGCCGTTCGGCGGCGTCGGCCACGGTGAGGAGGCGATCGGGTTCGTTGCTCACCTCCTTCCCGGCATCGGTCCGGGCGGAGGATCCGCGCGAGGGCATGGCGGAGCGGTCCAAGAACGTTCCTGTTCCGGCGCGCGGGACTGGCATCCCTGGTTGGCGCCTTGGGTGTTGATCGCGGAAGGGCGGGGAGAGGCGGGTCAGCCCAGCTAGGGGGCGGTCGGCTCCGGCAGGGGTGCGGAGGGCGAGACGCGCGGCACGCCTGCCATGACGGCGAGATCGTCGATACCGGGGCGTCGTGGGGTGCGTTCGATGCGGCACACGGCCGTGTCGGCCAGCGTGCGGCTCAAAGCGGGTGCCCGGTCGACGAGTTGCCACTTGTTGATGCCTTGCCAGGTGCCGACGAATTCAACGGTGGGGGCAGCCCGGATTCCTGGCGGGCCTATTGCGAGCGGTCTGATTTCCATAGCCAAATTTGTACCTCGCGTTCGCCGGTTTGGTGAACCGGCGTTCTGCGGCTATGTTGCGCCCCGTTTCACCGTCACGGGGAAGTTGAGCGGGCCACCCCGGGGGCGAGGTGCGGGTGTCGGTGGCGGGCGTCGAGGTGTGGCCTGACGTGGGGTTGTGTGTTGTAGCTCGGATCGCGGCGGCTGTGCAAGGTTTCCGCGATGTGATGCTTCTGGCTTTGTCCTTGGGCGGGCTTTTTCGTCAACCGGCGTTTCGGGTCTACCGTTAGAGAAAGGCCCCCGTAGCCGGTGTTCGCCGACAGCTGTCCGCTTTCTCCGGTGAATGCTGGACTTGTGCGGCGTGGGCGTGGCTTCTTGGATTCGCCCGCCCGGAAATGAGGCCGGCTCCCGGCACGCAGAGCGCCGGGAGCCGCCAAGTCCCCTGCCGATTCGCCCTTCCGCGACGAACACAACGGTGTGCCATGGGTGCCAGCCCAATAGCCACCGGGTGAGGAACCTCCATGCCCGACCTTACGGCCCAGCCCGCCGTAGGCGTCTCCCATGCCCCGAGGCCGAGCCAGCCTCCTGGTCCCACCGCAGCCGGCCGCCGGGGCGGCCGATGAGCAAGGACGCCCGTGAATGGGTGTGGGAGCACAGCTCCAGCCGGGGAACCGCGCGTCTGGTCCTGCTGTCGATCGCCGACCGGGTGCCGGACGAGCAGTGCGTCGCCTGGGCCTCGATCGCGTCTCTCATGCAGCGGACGAATGCGAGCCGTAACGCAGTGCGGAGCGCTCTGACCACCCTGGTGAACAGTGGCGAGCTGCAGACGCTGGACACCTTCGTCGGTCCGCAGCGCAGCACGGTCTACCGGCTGCCGCGCACCGCCGCACAGCTCACCAAGGCCGCCGCAGCCACGGAGGACGACCTCGAGGCGATTGTCGAGCCGCCGACCGCCTCCGATCCGGTGCCTGAGCTGGACGGGAAACGGCTGCGGAGGCACGGAATCTGGCCCAGGGACGGGGCGGAATCCGACCCCCGTCGCCAGAATCCGACCGGGTCGGAATCTGGCCCCTCACGTCAGAATCCGACCCCTCGACGGGTCGGATCCCGACCCCCGGAAGGGTCAGAAACTGACCCCCAGAACCGTAGTGAACCGAAGGTGAACCGAAGTAGGTACAGCAGCAGTGGTGCTGCCGCCGTCACCTCGGCCACCGAGTGGCAGGCCGACCCGGACACCCACACCTGGACCCGGCAGCAGGGCCATCTCGACCGCCTCGGCGAAGAGGGCCTCGCCACCGCCGACGCGAAGTGGCGTGCCCACCGTGCCGAGTACCAGCCCCGCACGGCAGGAGCGTGGGCGGCGGACTGGCGGTCCTGGATCGCTCGGGAGCACAACCCCACACCCAGCCGCCCGAACCTCCACGCGATGCCCGGCCAAGGCCCCTCCCCCGCTGGAGGGTTGACCCGGACCCAGGCCCACAGCGCCGCCCTGCGGGCCGCTCTCGACGAGCCGAACGGAACGGAGTAGCACCCCGGTGACCCCCTACGAAGTCGGCGCCCTGCTGGCCTATCTCGGCCGGCTCGACCCGCGCCTCATCCGCACCGACACCGGCGAAGCCCGCGACCAGATAGCCCAGTGGCACCACCTGCTCGGCGACGTGCCCCTGGACACCGGGCACGGATGGGACACCCGCCTCGTCGCCCGGGACCACATCCTCAACTCGCCGTACCCGATCCTCCCCGCCGACATCGCCCGCCGGTGGAACGCCTACCGCCGCGACCGTCTCCACCGGCACACCGACCCCACCCCGACCGCCGATCCGGACAACCAGGCCGCCTGGACCGCCGAACTGGCCCGCACCAGGCGGGCCGTGGCCACCGGCAGCGCCGAGCCCGCCCAGCACCAGGCCCTCACCGGCGGCTGGGCACGCCCCGACCTGGAGGCGCGGCTGAGGGAGATCGGCTCCTGCATACCGCCGACCGTCCGCACGCAGCTGGCCACCTACCGGCCCACCCGCGCGGCCCGCGAAGCGGCTATCGCCCAGGGCCGGCCGGATGCCCTCGGTGTCCGCTGCGAGTGGTGCCACGCCGTCGAGGGCCAGCCCTGCCGCAGCAGGCGCGTCGGCCCCGAGGGCGGAGCCAGAGGCAACACCCCCCGCGCCACACCCCACCCGAGCCGCCTCGATCTCGCCGCGGCGCGGCACACCCGGCAGCCCTCGACGGTCTCCGGCCGGACGAGACCGAGTTCGACCAGCAGCCAGCAGGCACCCAACGGACCCGGCACGGACGAGGCGGTGACCCGTCAGCCCTCGGCTGACACCGCGAACTCCCCTATCGGAAAGGCCGCATGAGCAACCTCCTGTCCCCGGGTTCTCTCACCGCCCTGCCTGCGCTTCTCGCGGTCGGGATCGCGGTCACTGGCATGATCGCCCTCGCGGCAGCGGGATGGGGCCGCCGACGGCGTGCCGCACGGAGCGTGCGTCGGCCGGGCAGCCCGGCGGTGAAGGTCGCCGCGCTCGCGGCGCTCGGCTGCACCGCCTACAGCGCCGACACCTCGTGGCGGTTCGCCGCCGACTACCTCGACATGGCCGGCACCGTCGAGCGCGCCATGATGTTCGGCGCTGCGGAACTGGCTCTGTTCGCCACCGCCCTGATGGCCCGGCAGAACCTCAACACCCAGGGCACACCCGGTCTGCCCGGGAGCCTGGTCTGGGTCATCACCGGAGTGCAGATCATCCCTGCGTACGCCGAGTCCGGTCCGGTCGGCGGCACCGTGCGGGCCTTCGTCGGCCCCGTCATGGCCGCGATGCTCTGGCACCTCGCCATGGGCATCGAACTGCGCCTGCACAAGCCGGACGCCGCCTCGCACAGCCTCCTCGCCACCCTCGGCCGCGAGGCGCGCGAGCGCCTCCTGTCACGTCTGGGCATCGCCGCCCGCGACCGCGACGCCGCGCAGATCACCCGCGACCGCGCCACCACCCGCGCCGTCACCCTCGCCACCCGCCTCGCCGAACACACACCCGCCCAACGGCAGACGTGGCGCGGGAGGAGACTCGCACACCGCCTGTCCAAAGCCGTAGGAGGAGCTGCGGTCGGCACCGACCCCAAGCAGCGCGCGCAGCTCCTTGACCAGCTCGCCGCCCGACGGCACGCACAGACCCTCGCCACCGTCTCCCTCCCCTCCCCCTGGACCACCGGACACGACGAACCGGCTGATCCGGGGTCAGGCACGGTCCCCTCACCGAAGGCCCGGAGTGCCTCGGTCCCGGGCGACGGTCCCCGCACGGATACCGAACCCGTCGGGGACCGGACAGCCGGGACTGAACGGGGACCGGTCCCCAAAAGCACAAGCCACAGCTTGGGGACCGACGTGGGGACCGAACGGGGACCGGTCCCCGAAAGCCGATACCAAGACGCGGGGACCGAGCTTTTCGCGGGAGAAACGCCTGCTCACACCCCCCAAACGCACCGGGGACCGAAGGGGACCAAGTCGGGGACCGACCGCATCGGGGACCGGGGACCGAGCGGGACCGACACGGGGACCGGGACCCGCTCGGGGACCGGGCGTGGCGGGGACCGGGGCCATGTTGGCACGGTCCCAGCACGGCGGAAGCCGAAGGGGAAGGGCAAGCGGACCCGTGCACGCCAGGCGAAGGGCGCGTCGAGGGGATCGGCGCTGCCGATGGAGCAGCTCGTCACCAGGGTCAGACCCCATGTTCCGGCGCTCCTGGAGCGGGACGGCAACGAGACCGTCAACCGGGTTCAGCTGCGGGAGATCCTCCGCAACGAGGGCCTGACGGGCGGCCGGAACGACCGTCTGGGCCTCGTCCTGCAAGAACTGCGCACCAAAACCACCACCTGACATCCGACGACCACGCACGATGAGGAACCGAAACCGATGACAGACCCGCAGAACACCCCCGCCCACGAGCCTGGTCAGGAGGACTCCAACTCGGCTTCAGGCGGAGCAAGTTATCGCGTGAGCATTGCTGCCGATGGCAGCAATGCTCACGCGTCTCCCGCCCCGGGGGTGGCGGGAGCCGGTCGGCGCCAGGGGGCGCCGGCCGGTCCGGATGGGGCCGAGGGCGGCCTCCGTCCGGGACAGCAGGAGGAGCAGCACGCGTGCCGTCGTTCGTCGTGTGAGCACGCTTGCGTCGCGCCGTTGAAGCCGCGTGTGAAGCAGCGTGAGCGTCTGCGTGACGACGACAAGCGCATGCACCAGCCGAGCTGCCGCATGAACGACACCGAGTACCAGCGTCTTGCCCGTGGTGCTGCCGCCTGCGGTATGAGCATCGCCGCGTTCCTCGCCCGCGCCGGTCTCAACGCCGCCCGAGACCTGGAGCGCACCGCCGCAGAGGTGGCCGGTGAACGCGAAGTGGTCAGCGAGCTGTTCGCGCTGCGCCGGCATCTCGGCCAGATCGGCAACAACCTCAACCAGGTCGCAGCAGCCGCCAACTCCGGCGCAGACGCGCTCCACGCCACCGCTGTTCTCGACGCCGTCGAACGCGCCGCCCGGCGGGTCGACGCCTTCACCCAGCACTACCTCACCGGCGAGAACCGGCCCGGATGATTCCCCGTGTTCAGAAGCGGGGCAGCCGCACAGTCGGCCTGGTCTTCTACCTGTATGAGCCCGGCAGGTGCGAGGAGCACACCGACCCCCACCTCGTCGCGGCCTGGGACGCCTTCGCCCCCGACCCCGGACGCCACCCGGACGCCACCTACGCCGACCTCGCACGGCTCCTCGACCAGCCCGTCGACGCCCTGGTCCCCTCAAGTCGCCCAGACCAGCACGTGTGGCACCTGTCCGTACGCAACAGCCCCGAGGACCCGCTGCTCACCGACGAGCAGTGGGCCGACATCGCTCGCCGTATGGTCGCGGCCACTGGCATCGCCCCCACCGGCGACGACACGGCCTGCCGCTGGGCCGCTGTACGCCACGCGGACGACCACATCCACATCGTCGCCACCCTCGTCCGTGAAGACGGCCGCAGACCACGGCTGAACAACGACGCCGCCCGCGCCCAGGCCGAAGCACGCCTCCTCGAAGCCGAATACGGCCTGCGGCAGCTCAACCCCGGCGACGGTACCGCCGCGAAACGCCCCACCAACGCGGAGCGCCACAAAGCCGCACGCGAGAGGCGCCCTCAGACCCCGCGCGAGGAACTACGAGAAACCGTCCGCCACGCGGCAGCCGGCACCATGAACGAGACCGAGTTCTTCACCCGCCTCACTGCCGCCGGTCTCCTGGTTCACCAACGTGTCGCGCCCTCCGGTGACCTCCTCGGCTACAAGGTCGCCCTGCCCGACGACCGCAACCACGACGGCGAACCCGTCTTCTACGCCGGCTCCACCCTCGCCCCCGACCTCTCCCTCCCCAAGATCCGCAAACGCTGGACCACCAGCGGTCCAGAGTCGGAACCTGACGCAGGGGCCGACGTGTCCGCAGGTCATCGGTGGCCGGGGTCGGCAGGCGCCAGACGGCGTGCGAGCACCGCGATGTGGCAGGCGCTGCTGGTCATCGACCACGGCACCGACGAGCAGATCGCCGCCCGCATCGCCGGGGCGGGGGAAGTCCTGGACGCACTCGCCACCACCTCCGCCGCCCCCACCCGGCACGAACTGCGCCGGGCCGCCTTCGTGTTCGAGCGCGCCACCCGCTCCCACACCCAGGCCGTACGCGGACACGACCGCGCGCTTCGCCAAGCCGCACGCGACCTCGTCCGCAACGGACCGGCCGGCGGGGGCGGGGAGGACGGCGCGACCACGGCCATGGTGATCGACATGGCGTTCTTCCTCATCACCGCCGCCGCCCACTGGCACGCCCGCAAGAACCAAGCCCAGCAGGCCGCCGCCGCCCGCCAGAGCGCCGAACACCTGCGTACCGCCTACCGGGCCGCCGCCCAGCACCCGATGGCCGTACTCCGCCAACGCGGCCAGCGCCTCACACAGCTCCGGCTACAGCGACAGGCCGCGCACCTCCGCACGGCGGTGCCGGAGCTGGCCGAACAGATCCTCGCCGAACCCGGCTGGCCCGCCCTCGCCGCCACCCTCACCGATATCGAAGCCACGGAACACCAACCGGCCACCCTGCTCGCCGAAGCCACCACACGCCGGGAGCTGGACACCGCCGACTCCATCAGCGACGTGCTCGTGTGGCGGCTGCGTCGCATCGCCGACCTTCCCGCCGACACCGAACAGATACCCGACACCAGGAACGCCACAGCACCAGCACGGGCGTTCCCGGGCCACCGGACCGGGACCCGTCTGGACCGACCACGCCGGCGGTGAGGACTAGTGCCACGTCAGGCAACGTTTGCCGCGCCCGCTACGGGCACTTCCTCGGTGCGATGTCCCCGTCGATATGTCCGCGCGTTCGAGGGCACGGCCAACGCGACTGCGAGCCGGCGTTGCGTCGCGAGGGAGCGGCCAACGTGCCAGGACCAATCGCGTCAAGCCGCACCTCGCGTGGGCCGGTATCGCTGGGCTACCGCCCCGGACCGGAACTCATGGCGGTCCAAGGGCTCGAGCTGGATGCGCTCGCGCAGACCGGCGAGCAACGTCGGCCCGTGTCCGGCAAGGACCGGCTGCACAAGGAACTCGTACTCGTCGATCAGTCCCAGATCTGCCAACGCCAGGGGGAGCGTCACGCCACCCACCCACAGGCCCTCGCCTGACTGCTGCTTGAGCCGCTGAACCGCTTGCCCCAAGTCGCCTCGCACCAGCTCGGCATTCCAGTCGACCCCGCTCAGTGTGCTCGACACGACGTACTTCTTCGCCCGGTCGATGGTCTCGGCGAACGGGATCTGCCACTCAGCCATCCAGTCGGGCCACGTGTCCGTGGCCGGCTTCCGCCACACCGACTCCATCATCTCGTAGGTCACCCGGCCGAATAGCAGGGCATCGGCTCGCTCCATCTCAGCGGTCCAGTAGCGCATCGACTCCTCGTCCGGGAGGAGCCCTGCCTCGTGATGGCAGCAGCCGTCGAGCGTGACGTTGATCGAGTATCGAAGTCGTCTCATCTGGTTGCTCTCCCTTGATGCGCGCAGCGCGTTTTCACCGGACCGTACTTAGACGACTGTCGGCGCCATTTCTCATCGGCGCCCCGAACACATCCTCACCGACCCCGCCTTCGACGCCCTCACCACTGTCCTCGCCGAAGCCGAAACATCCAGCCACAACGCCACGACCCTCCTCGACCAGGCCCTCAACCAGCGCACCCTCAACGACGCCCGCAACCCCACCCGCACACTCACCTGGCGCATCCGCCGCCTCAGCCAACGCCACACCCCCAGCCCACACGCACAAGCGGCCAAAACCCGCACCACCACACCACCCCCAACAACACTCCAGCCCCCACAACGCCGATAGACCACGGCAGGGCAGCCTGTATGCCGCGCGCAAGCAGAAACGTGCGATGCCCGGCCCCCTCCCAGAGGTGGGGCCGGGCATCGCACGTCAGGCCGAGGAGGAACTGCCGACCGTCAGCTCGCCGGTGCGAGTAGCAGCCGGTCGCGGGTGCTTTCGGGCAACACCCGACGCAGGACCGGGGCGGTGGAGCTGAGGGAAGCGGCGAAGGCCGCGACGAGATCCTGCGGCACGCCGGCGGAGAACGACGCCGCCCACAAGCACCCTGCACCGACTACGGGTTCGGCCCACGCCTGCCACCCGGCCGGGCCCGCCTCGTCGACCGCCAGAGTCAGAGCACGCGGGTCACCATCCTGGATGAGCGGCGGCACCTCACCGAGGCTCACGCACGTGGTGAACATCGGATCTGTCGCCATGGCGTGGGGCTGGTCAATGTCCCGGAGCCAGCCGTTCGAGGTGACAGCGTCGAGCACCAGCTCCGTGCTGCCGAGCGGCACGGCGGGCTGGGCGCGGTCGCCGAGTCCGACGAGGAAGCCGGCCACGGCTTCGCCGGGGACACCCGGTGTGAAGTAGGCCGACCACGTGGCGAGCGGACTGTCGATGTCCGCACGGGCAGAGACCTGCCAGGCGACCGGCAACTCCCCCAGGAGGAACGGCTCATCCGCCAGCACCCACTGAGCCCAGCGCAACGTGTCCGGACTGACATGCAGGACGGTACTGCGCAAGACCTGACGTTCCTCCGGCCCCTCGTCCGGCTCCCGCCGTCCGCGCACGATCGCCAGGTTCGCCCAGCCGAGCCCGGTGAGTGTCCCGGCCACCGTCTCGTAGAGCTGGCCGTCGTCACCGGCCAGATACCGGGGACCCGCCCAGAACACCTGGACTCCCAACGAGGCGGACGGGGTGGGCGGTTCGAGCGGGAACTCGGGATACAGAAGCGCCTCCAAGGCCAGGGGTGAGCAACTACATTGCTGCTGGGCGATCGGCACAGGGATGACAACTCCGGTCAGCCGACTCGGGATCCCTTCCGGCAGCAGCCCGAGCTGGATCTCACGTACGAAGCACGCCGCAGCACCAAGATGGTCCGTGGGCCTCACCGAAGAGCAGACGCGCCTGCTCAGAAGCTGAACGGGCGAGGTGCTCAGCGTCTGAACGCCGCAGCCGTTCAGACGCTGAACAGGCACTTGTACTCACCGCCACGGATCCGACTGACTGAATCAGGCCCGCGCGAGTCGAGGACAGTGCCTCGCCCTCGTGCCCATCGTGGCTCCCTGCTGTTCACCCAGGGAACGGCAGGAGCGTTCACTAGTGAACGGCGCCTGCGTTCACCGAGTGAACAGCTCTGGCCACGACCGTGCATCTGCCCCTCGGCGGGGACCAGCAAGGAAAGACGTGGCTGCCCTTGCCGCTGACGTGCACGTCCCATGACGGGCAGGGCGACCCCGACCCGCTCGCCAAAGGGAACGCGCTGCCCGTTCCTCCGAGGAACGGGCAGCGCGTTCCGAAACGGAACACGCTCGGTGTTCCGAGACGGAACGCCCTTCGTGTTCCGAAACGGAACGGGACAGCTGCAGAGTCTCAACGGTCAGGGACATCCGGACCCATGATCACGAGCAACCACCCCTCCAACTTGGGAGTTTCAGGGAAGGTCGTCTACGTTGACATGCTTCTGAAACCGTTGGCCAGTCATTCCGCAGCTTTCCCGTCTGCCCCCGGCGAACATGTGCGGCGCCGCAGCCGGTCGGGCTCCTCCCTGCCCCCTTTGACCCGCCGGTTCTTCGTCGCTTCCAAAAGAGGGACGAGCGCCAGCGCTTCGGCGTGGTGGCCGGATCGCGCGCCTACGCCCCGTACGTCCGGACGAACATCGACGTGACCGGGTTCTCATCCACGACGACACCACGGCGGTTGTACGAGCTCACCAGCGCTTCCAGGCGCCGCACGCAGGGCGCGCAGCAGAAGAACGGGGCGTCGCCGGCTTCCGCGCTCTGTACGGGGCCGAGCCACAGCACGGGCACTCCATCGTCCTCGCAGCGCCAGCACAGGCCGCGGTTCCACGTCCGGTCCACCTTCGCCTACCGCGTCAAGATGCCGACGCACAACACGGCCATCAGACCGGCGAGCATCGCCACGTACAGGACCTGGCGGTTTCGGTCACTCACTGCCCGTCTCCTTCGGAAGCGGCCACCATGCCGGCGTCGGAGCGCTCACGCTGTCGTCTGGTTGAGGCAGAGCTGGAGCGCGTGCTCGACGGCACGGGCCTGGTTGTCGGGGTCGCTGGTGACGCGCTGGTGCGGGATCTCGTCTTCGGCGAGGAGCGCGTGCGTGTGGTGATCGACCAGGGCGCGGTACCGGGCGTCGTAGTCGTGCTTGTTCTCGACCGGCAATGTCTCGTCAAGGACCGTGGCCAGAAGCACGTCGTACTTCGGCGCCTGAGTGGAAGCCAGGAGCCGCAACCGCTCACGCTCCAGCGGGTCAGGGGTCTCCTGGCGCCACTGCTCGGCGGCGTGGAAGTAAGCGAGGGCGTCCCAGACTGCCCGGTCGGCGAGGACGACCTGGATCGGTTCGGGGTTGGGGCGGGTGGCCGCGATCTCGTCGGCGATGCCCTGGGCGATGACCCACTCGGTGGAAGCAGCCGTGTGGTGCTGCATCTTCGGCAGGCCGGCGAGTGCGGCCCGTTTCCCGAGGCGGCCGGTACGGGCCACGGGGATTCCGTGACCGCGCAGCTCCATCTCGATGCGCCTGAGCAGAGTGGTCTTGCCGGTGGAGTGCGTGCCCATGACGCCGATCCGGATGGGCTGAGGGGTGGTCACCACAGGGTGGGGTCCTTTTCTGGTTCGGGGGCTCCGGGCAGGCCGGGCAGCACGGCCGCGGCGACGAGCTGGTCCCAGGTGTCGTACTCGGCAGCCATGGCGATCAGGAGCTGCGCCGTGGCGTAAGCGTCGAACGTCGCGCGGTGCCGGTGTGCGGGCGCCGCGCTCAGGTCCGGCCGAAGGTGCTCGATCAAGGCGTCGAGGGTGTACTTGGGCAGGCCGGGACGGGTGGCCTTGGCGAGACGGAGGGTGTCCAGAACTCCGGCCGGCCGCCACGTCGGGAGGTGCGCGGACAGCACCCGGTGGTCCACATGTGCGTTGTGCGCGCAGATCCACGAGGTGCCCATGAGCGTGTGGACCTGGTCGGCGATCTCCTCCCAGCCCGGCTCGTTTTCCAGCCGCTCGTTCGTCAGGCCGTGGACGCGGGCGGCGAACGGGGTCACTGGGTGCCTGGGCTTGGTCAGCCACGCACCCGCCGTGCCGGTGTCCGGCTGTCCCTCGCGTACGGGGAGGGCGGCGACCTCGACGAGGTCGGGCGGGTTGGCGCCGTTGCCTTCGACGTCGACCACGAGCAGCGGGGGCCAGGTGGAGAAGTTCATGCGGGGGTGGGTCCGTTCTCCGCCGTCCAGCCGATGGGGGCCCGGCCGTGCCGGCGGTGGTGATGGGGTTTGGTGCGGTCGTGGCACTGGTAGCCGAAGCCGTGCTGGAGGAAGTAGCGCGGCGGCTCGTCCAGTCCCTCCACGACGATGGCACGGTCGTTGACCTCCACCACACCGGTCGCACCGAGTGCTCGGGCTTCGGCCGTGACGGTGACCGGATCCGGCTTGACCCACGCGGCCCGGCACCGTGCGATCTGGTCCTCGGGGCAGATGTCGCACAGCTCCCGGACACCGAAGTGACCGTTGTAGTCGGCCTCTCCGTGCGCGTACGCGACCCCGCAGCTCGTCTTGCGGAACAACGCCCCCCACGTGCCGTCCTGTTGGAAGGCGTCGAGAATCCGCTGCTCGGCGACCTCGGGCATGATCTTCCGCCGCGCCGTCTCGTCGTAGGGCATCGGCAGCCCGTGCGCCTTGTAGTAGGAGGCGATCTCCTCGCGGAAGAACAGTCCGGTGAAGACGGTCGCGTGCGCGTGCCGGGACAACTCCCGTGCCCGTTCGATGTCGGCCGTGGAGTCGTTGAGGCCGGGCACGATAGGGCGCCAGTACAGGACGGTGCGGTAGCGCTCGGCGTGCTCGTACAGGGTGCGCAGGCTGCGCGCGGCGATGGTCGAGTCGACAGGTTCGATCGCGGGGTTGGCGATGTTGGAGTGGGTGACGAGGACGGTCAGGCGCAGGTGGGTGAAGCTGTTGAGGATCGCGCAGTCCTCGGGCGTCACGCGCCACCGGGTGATGATCAGTACGTGGTTGGTCAGGCCCTGTTCGTCCAGTGCCCGCAGCACGTTGAACACGTGCGGCTTGACGACGGGGAGCATGGGGTCCGTGGCCCGGTTCAGGAGCTGGACGGGCGTCTTGTGCGGCCGGAAGTACGGGTGCCCCACGAGGCGGGCGGCGGCCTCCTCGTCCGACATGAGGCGGCGGGGGGCCTTCATCTCGAAGTTGTCGAAGAGGTGCCGGACGCAGTACCCGCATTCCAGCGGGCAGCCGACGATCCAGTTCAGCGACAGCCCCGACTTGCGGTACTCGATCACGTCGGCG
The DNA here is from genome assembly GCF_040560175.1 of Streptomyces panacea. Lineage (NCBI taxonomy): Bacteria > Bacillati > Actinomycetota > Actinomycetes > Kitasatosporales > Streptomycetaceae > Streptomyces > Streptomyces panacea. The sequence continues at coordinate 101,686 of NZ_JARJHW010000002.1, read as the reverse complement.
AGTTCCGGCTTGAGTCCGCCGATCTTCTCGGTGGACAGGATGGGCAGAGCGCGGCGTAACGGGGCAGCGGGAGTGGTCATGTGGACCTCCAGTCGGGGGTGTGGCGGAGCGGGTGCTCGGCTGCCGCACGCTGGTGCGGCGGGCGGTGGTCCGGCGGGGTGAGCAGCCCCCGGCGGCGGGCGCCGTACCAGGTGCCGAAGTCCCGGCGCGCGGCGTCGGGGTCGTCCGAGGTGTGCACGAGGTTGTTCACCAGCCGGCCGCCGGCGAGCGCCGCCTCCAGGCTGTCGCGGCCGAGGTCCCCGCGGATGGTGCCCTTGGCGGCCTGCGTGGGGTCGAAGTGACCGAGCAGGTCCCGCACTCTGCCGTGGATACCGACGTCACCGTGGGCGAGGGCGACGGTCACCGGCTTGTCCGCGTACAGCGCGTCGAGCGCGGTGGGAATGTCGCGGCCGGTGAACCAGTCGGCGTCCACCAGCAGGTCCCAGTAGTGCACGTGTGCCTGCCACGCCCTCGCGGTCAGGTCGAGCCTGCCGAGGACACTGACGCCGCACGCGGCGATCCGCTCAAGAACCCGGTCCGTGAGGCCGGTCTCCGCGCAGTCCGGCTTGCAGAGAATCACCGTCCACCGGTCCCAGTCGACGCCGTCGACCACACCGCCGCTCCACGACGGCCTCCGGGGCGACGTCATGACCGTGCTCCCGTATCGGGCATGCGCTTGGGCCAGCGGTGACCCACCAGCCAGCGAAACCCGGGGTCCAGGGCGGCTAGCACGCTCTCGTCGACCGGGTCCTCCGGGCAGTGGCGGATCTGCCGGTACACCTCGAACAGCAGCAGCACCTGCTGCCAGTACGGGTCGAAGCCCAGGGTCACGATCTCCACCGGCGTCAACCGGCCCTGCCCCGTACGCAGCCGCTCCTCGTGCACGAGCAGGTCGGCCACGGTCGAGGACGACGTACCGGTCGGCATCTTCGGGAACGGGAACCGTCGCTGCGGCGTGCGCAGCTCGGCCTCCGAGATCACGCGCCTGATACGTGGGACATCCCGCTCGCCGACGTGAGCCGAGCCGATGTGATGGGTGTAGGTGCCCAGTTCGAGACCGAGCTGTACGGCGGCGAACTCCTGGATCATCGTGAAGGAGAACGTGTCGGACAGCAGCCCGCGGTCGCAGTCGTTGGCCCGCATGTAGCAGACCATGTGAACCCGGCCCTCCCGGACGAGAAGATGCAGCGCGACCACGCAGGACATGTCGGGGTTGTCGGCCACGGCCAGCTCATCAGCCGTGAAGATCGGCAGCAGGCCCCGCTTGCTGTCCTGCTCCGTACGCAGCAGCTCCAGGACCCGGTCGAACGGTGACGTGTCGCCGGCCGTGGCCGGGTTGAACATGCGCGAGCCGTACGCGGAGCCGCCCATCGTCCGGCCGTCACGCGAGAACTGCCGGACATGCGGCGCGTAGTACGCCAGCATCTCCACGTCGTTGCGGCCGGCGAAGTACCACAGGGCCTCGGCGAAGTGCCAGACCGGATTGACCTTCCGCTCGGCCAGATACGGAAGACGCGCACGCGGGTCGGCGATCTGGAAGCTGAGCCCGATGCGCTCACGGGCGGCGTTCCCACGTGGCGCGTTCCGGTACTCGGACCCATCCACGAGGTGGCCGAGCACATCCAGGTACGCGTGCTCAAAGTCCGGATAGACAGGCAGAGTTAACACTGGTTCCTCCTTCATGTGCGTGGTCGGGACCGTTCATCCACCGATCGCGGTGGCAGTGATGAGGGCGAGGACGAATGCCATGACGCTGAGGTAGGTGTAGAGGCCGTGGACCAGCACGGGGTGGTCGCGGCGCATGGCCTCCAGCGCGGCGAAGCCGGTCTTGCCGCTGGACCGCGCCCGGAAGCCGAGGAGGGAGATCTCCAGGGACGACACACTGACCGGCCCACCGGAGCCGAGGTGTTCGTCGGCGGCGATGAGCAAGTCAATGAGGGTGTGCGGCTGGTAGTCCTTGCGGGCGGCGCCGCAGTCGCGGGGGCATCGGAATGCAGACATGGGTGCGTAGCTCTCTCAGATTGGGTAGTCCCGCCAGCGGGCGGCGGGTGATCAGCCGGGCGGTGCTCCAGGCCGCGGCCTTCTGTGCGGTGAGCTGGTCGATACCGAGGGCGACGCCTGCGAGCGTCAACCGGATCACGAGTCCGACGAGATCCAGATCGGCGGGATGCGGGTCTCTTCAACGGGGAAGGGGGCTTCTTCCTGCTCTGCGCGGACAGATTCGGCCGCGATCCTCCCGGCGAGCCGCAGGCCCTGCTCGACCGTCAGGTGGATACTCAGCTCGTCCTGCTCGTGGGCGCAGCCGGGCTCGGCCAGCACGCGAACACCCCGCCCCAGGGCCCCGGTCAACAAGAGCCGCATTCGGGCGGCCAGCTTGCGCATCCCGCCGGGCCGGTGGAGCTTCAGACCCTCGCCGATGTCCCCGGCCCCCAGCAGCGCGCCCAGCCGGACAGCTGCTCCGAGGGCCTCGGAGTCACGGAGAGCCAGAACCAGCGATCCCGAATCCGGGAGCGACAACTGCGGATGAAGCCGGTGGGGGGCGAGCGCGTCGCCCAGCCGCTCGCACACCGACTCCGCGTACATGAAGGGCCTCAACAGCCGCTCCACCAACCGATCCACGGTCCGCTCGTCGCGCAGCGAGATCACCAGGCAGGCGTCCCTGTAGTCGACGGTCGCGTCAACTCCTGCCGCCTCCAGCCACGCGGCGGCTGCTTCGGTCGTCAGGGCGAACGGCAGCCGTCTGCTGCCGATCAGCCGCAGCTCCAGAAACTCGCCTTCATCATCGCGACGCCGGCTCACGGCCCCCGTGACGCCGGCGGATTCCACCGCGTCGGCGAGCACCCCCCTCAGTGAAGAGAAGTCGGATTCGTTGGTTGTCACTGCGAGTTGCCTTTCGAGAGTGAGCGGATAAGTGGAGCCCGCACCCCGGCCGCGCGGCGGGGTTTCAGCGCGGCCGGGGGCGGGAGTCTGGTCCGGCAGAGGCCCGTGGCGGGGCGCATCGGCGCCCTGCGCCGGGACGCCGAAGATCCGCTCGTACAAGGCGGCCTCGGCAGCCGGAGTGGCGTTGTCGGCGAGCACGTCGAGGAGTACCCCGTGCCGGAGGCGGTCCCTGCGCCGACGACGCGGGGACAGCGCCCGCAACACCCGGACACGGGTCTCGTCGTACGCCACGACGACGAGATCCCGGGCGTGCGCCGCCCGGCGCCGCCAGGTGCTCCTCGTCTTCACGTTCCGTGGTGAGCGCATCCTGGCTCCTGGCGACTGGTGATGGGTGCGACCCTGACCCGATTCGGTCGCCATGGGGGTGAGGCCCGTCCGGCTGCCGACCGTCCCCGCCGATGGGGTCCAGCCGGACGGACCTCTGATCCGGCCCCACCCGACCGCGCGATGCCCTTCCTGCACCAGCGCGGCGGACGAGGCCGGGACCTATGGGGTACGCCGCCCCGCAGGACCAGCGAGATGGGGGTGAGAGCGCAGTTCGGCGTTACAGTCCTCGACAGTCGGCACGCCGCCCTGGCGCCGGGCGGCCTCGCGCTGCCCCGCCAGTGCCGCGCACACGTCGCATCCCTCGACGGCCACGGGCTCAAGAACCGCAATGCTGGGTCCCTGTATCGCCCTCACGCCAGCCGCCGCAGACACTTCTCAACATGCACGAGCAGGGAGCGGTCGACCGGAGCGTAGACACGGGGTACGGACTCAGGTACGAGCCTCCAGAAGCCGCCCTGGTGGATGGTCTCTTCGAGCTCGACCAGCCGCTCGTCTCGGATCGGCTGTGCTGCTGCTGTGGGTGCGGCCATGGTGGCGCCTTTCGACAGCTAGGTCACTGGGTGAGGTCGTGCACGGCCGCGAGGAACAACAGCAGGCCGATGAACGCGAGGAAGCCGAAGCAGCTCGGTATCGACAGGGTGTAGAGACACCCCTTGCCGTCGCCCTCGGCGCGGCAGACAGAGGGCCGGCCAAAGGAGTCACGAGCTTCGGTGGTGGCGCTGAACTTGCGGGGAGTGGTGGGTTCATACCGTCACTCAGGTGGTCCGAGGCGGGGCGCCCGTCTGGTTGGCGTAGGGATTGCCGGGCGCCGGCGTCACACGCAGGAACGACGTTGTGATTGCCCGGTAGCCGCGATGCTCAGGGGTGCGGCCGGTATGCCCGAGCGCCCATTCCTCCGGGGTCGTCCGCTCCTCCGCCGAATCGGACACCTCGCCGCACGTCGTGCACTCGATCTCGTGCACAGGTCCGGACGCACCCGGCTCGGTGTCGGTGCCGAGCGTCCAGTCAGCGAATCTGATCACGGAACGCAAGATCATCACCTCCTCTCGGTCGGCCACCGACCGCTTCGGTCGCTGACCCTCGATACGAGCCAACTCCCCGGACGCAGGCGCCGCCGGACGTACGGCCGGACTCCTCGCCGGACTTTTCAGCGCGACCGGACTTTCCGCGTGCCGCGAAACCGCTACCGTCGATAAGGATCGGATCACCGGAGGTAACGGGTGGAGACGCTGACGCCGTTCGAGCAGGCATGTCTCGAGCATGGATGGGCGAGCCCGGCAGCGTTCTTACGGGATTTCCAAGCAACGGCCGAAGTCCTAGGCGTGGCGGTAACTGTGACTGACCGTCAATTTCGTCGCTGGCGACAGCCCCGGCCGCCCATGCCAAGGGCGCGCGCATGGAAAGTCCTCCACGCGATGTTCGGGGTGAGCCCGAACCTGCTCGGCTTTCCTGGGCCCCCGCCAGGTGCCACCGTGGTGGATGAACCATCCCCCGCACAGAGAGGTACGCCTGCCGTGGACCGACGTGCGTTCCTTGCTGATTCTCTTGGCGCAGCCACCGCGGTACGTCTGCCTGCATCCGCCCAGTCGCTTACACCGCCCGGGAAGTCCGGCGCCATCGGGACCACGCACCTCCTGGAGCTGCGCGAGGGCCTGCGCTCTCTCGTCCAGCTCGATGACGCCTACGGCGGGGACGAAGTGCGGTCACTCGCAATCCGGCACCTGCGCCGGGTCCGCCGAATCATCAACACCGGTGAGTATCCGGACACGATCGGCCGTCAACTCCAGCTCCTCGTCGGGGAGTCGGCCGAGCACTGCGGCTGGCTGGCCTACGACGCGGACGACCAGGACAGCGCCCGCCGGTACTGGGGCGAGGCTCTGACGACCGCCACGATGCTGAGGGACCTCAACTTGGAAGTCATGATCTTCTCTTCCATGAGCTTGCAGGCTTGCTACGAGGACCGGCCGCGCGATGGTCTCGACCTTGCCAGAGCCGCGCAGGAGCGCGCCGCCCGACTCGGATCACCGGTACTCCGATCGCTCATCGCCTCCAGAGAAGCACGCGCCCTGTCGCTTCTCGGCGAGGGCAAGTCGGCCACCCGACGACTGTCCGAGGCGATGCGTCTCGTGGATGGGGCAGACACCGGCCCCCCGTCCCCGGAGTGGGCGGCGTTCCACGGACACGCCGAACTGGACTACGCCCAAGGGCTGCTCTACACAGAACTCGGCCACCACCACGCCGCGGTTCAGTTCCTACGCGCCGCGCTCGCCCACCAGGACCGCACTTACGGCCGCAACCGAGCCCTCTACCGGCTCACCTTGGCCCGCAGCCTGGTCAAGGCCGGCGAGGTCGACGAGGGCTCGGCCCACGCTGTGGGGAGCCTGGAACATCTGGAGGAAGTCGAGTCCGGCCGCGTCACGAGAAGGCTGGGTGAGGTGACCGGCCTTCTCCGCCACGGTGATGCCGAGACCGCCCGCCGGGCCGTGGAAGAGCTGACGGAGTACGCCCACGCGAGGGGAGCGGCATGACATCGGCAGAGGACCTGAGCTATGACGTGTACGAGGGCGGGGCGGCTGCCACTGCGCTCGACAGTTTCCTAGCGGCGTACGAAGAGGTGTACGCGGAGCCTCCGTACAGTGAGGGCCCGAGCGACGTCGCCGAGTTCATCGAGCACTACCAGGTGCACGTCCAGCGGGACCACATGCGGCTGATCATCGCCCGCGACGGTGACGAGACCGTCGGCTTCATCTACGGCTACCTACTGCCTGCTTACACCTCATGGTGGAACAACGTGCTCGTCCCGCTCAGCAAGGAGTTCACGCGCGAGGACGGGACACGCACCTGGGTCATCATCGAACTCGCCGTACGCAAGCCGTGGCGTCGGCAGGGCGTCGCCGCCCGTCTCCACGCGCAGTTGATTCGCGGCCTGGACGTGGAGCGCGTCACCCTCACGGTCCGGCCCGAGCCCGAAGCCCAGGCCGCCCAAGCGGCGTACGCGAAATGGGGGTACCGCGAAGTCGGCACCTCCCACCCATGGGAAGGGGCCCCGTTCTACACCGCGATGGTGCTCCCCCTCAAAGCCCCTGCTGCCGAGCACACGCCCGCCCCGCGCGCCAGGAGCTTTAGGGGACGCTCGCGGGATTGAGGAGCGCGCACTCGTCGCCGTAGCGCGGTGGAGGGCTCCGCCGTGTGACGTCGTGGCCGGCTGGAGGGGCTTTGCTCGGGGTTGAGATCGGACATGATCGGGAGGCCGTACGCCGGCCCCGCAACTCGGGCTGGCTGTCCCCCTGCCCAGAGTTTGATCGAGTAGCCGGAACAACGGCATCGCGGTCTCGGCCGAACGCGTACGAGACGCCCTCGTCCGCGGTCGACTCGCGATGCCGCCGTCGCGCGGGACCTGAGCATTGAGATCGCCATGTTCCAGCCTGTGCGACCAACGCTCCTCGCTAGGAGGCCACGAGTAATGTCACCTGGCATGTATCCGGTCAGCCGCCACGTTCAACGCCTGGAACTCCGCGAGTTCACCACCGCCGACGCGGACGAAGTCTTCGCGATCTACGGAAGCCGCGAAGCGACAGAGCACCTGTCGTTCGAGCCGCGCTCACGCGACGAGGTCGGCCGGATCCTCCATCGCTCCATCGCCTCGGCGACCGCAGAGTCGCGCACCGAGTACGCCCTCGCCGTCATCGAGCGCGACGGCGGCGAGCTGATCGGATTCGCCCGCCTCGCAACAGACCCCCACCAACAGCGCGCCGCCACTCTCGGCTTCGTGCTGCGCCCAGACCGTTGGGGGCCGGCTACGGCGTCGAGACCGTCGGACTCCTCCTCGGCCTCAGATTCAACGACTCGAACCTCTACCGCATTTGGGGCGTACGCTCACCGTTCAACACCGCCTCCACCAAAACCATGCTGGCCGCCGGAATGCAGGAGGAGTAGGCGATCCGCGAACACATCCAGAAGAACAGCGTGTGGCGCGACTCTGTCGTACAGACAATCCTCTAACGCGAATGGCAGGGCACTCTGCTTGAAAATATTCCCAAACACCAAAGATTCCAGTCGTGATTGAGTATCGGCGGGGCGGGCGGATTTCGACGTCATCCACGGGCACGCACTTAATAGTAGGACGGGAGGAGCACCACGGTGACGCAGGAGGATCGGTTCGATGTCTGGTATCGGGCTGAAGAGTTTCCGCCCGAGATTCGGCGCACAGATCGCCTCACCTTCTCCGCTGCGGCTCTCGCCCATGCGCTTTTTGTCACCGGCAGAGCACCGGAAGATCGCTCTAAGCACGGAGTGACTTCCGTTTATGAGTGGATCCACCGAACCTCGCTAATCCCTGCCTATGTTCGGCGTGCACCGAATGGCTCGCTCGTTCGATCAGACCTTGCACGCGAGCTCGATCAGTCCGAGAAGGTTTCACTGTCCTATACCTTGGGACAAGCCATGACCGGAGTCTTCAGCGAGAACATCATGTCGGTACGCTTCCTCATGCATGTTGACCGATATGCAGCGCGGCACGGGCTTGTCTTTGCTGGGAACAGCAGGAGACGTGCGGACTTTTTCGGTGAGAAGCTGCAGGGAGGCTGGGTTGTGGCTGAGGCCAAAGGCCGCTCCCGAGGTGTTGACGATAAGGTCAAACAATCGATGAGGGCTCAGAAACGAACAGTCCGTCTGATCGCAGGGGCCAAGCCAGACATCGCTTATGGTTGCGCAGCGCATTTCCCAATGGATGAAAGCGGCAGCGAACGCCTTCGCGTCTTCGCTGTCGACCCGGCTGAAGACGAGCCTGAGGCCGTAGACCTTTCGGTGGATCAGGACAAGTTCATTCAGGCGTACTACGAGCCTTTTCTTGCGGCGCTCGATCTCGGTAGAGTTGAGGATGCGGAAGGCGATTATCGAGTTGCAAAATTCGATCCCCTTGGTGTCAGTGTCGGAGTGCTCCACACTGTGATCGAACGCGTTGAGCAAGCCCACCAAGGGCGCCTCGCAGGGCTGCACGGCGATGTGAGTGAAATTCTTGATCGGCAGATTCTCCCTCAAGCGGAAATGCCTGAGGAGAAATTTCTCGATGGCACTTTCTTCTCGACTCAGTGGCACGATGCTTTGAATCAAGAGGACTGGAGTGAGTATTATTCCGCTGATGATTTTCCTTGGTGGAAGCGATGAATCAAGGTTGAATCACCTGCTGAGCTCATGATGCTGTTTGAGTGTCTGGATCAGCGCCTCGGCTGCGACGAGGAATTCTAGTTGGCACCAGGATCAGCGTCATTTCTCAGAGGTGACGGCGCATCACATCTATGCAGGCGGCTCGGGCTGCGTTTGATCGGTCGCGGGGGTATGCGGAGCCGAGGTTCATGCCGTCGTCGGAAGTAATGGGCAACTGTTGCCAGGCGAGGCTCATCTGAGTGCCGGCTTCAGCACGGGCCGTGGCGACGAGGGTTGTGTAGTGACCTGCGACGGTCGACGCTTCGATTTGGAGCCATGCCTGGTGGAAGGCCATTCGTGCGAGGAGGCCGCTGACCTCGTCGGTGAGCTGCTGCCGGACGAGGGCCGAGGACTCGGGACGGCGTCGTATGCGGTATGGCATCTCCAGGTACTCCTCGACCGCGGTCAGGGCTTCGGCGAAGGTCTTTGCCCGGCGCTCCCGACTCGCTGCCCGTTGGTTGAGGGCGTACGTGAGGAATCCGCCGAACACTGCGATGAAGGGGACGATCAGCGCGGTGGTCTGGGCCCAGGTCCACCCGCCGCTCGTCGTCTCTGTCGCCGCGATGACCTCCATGCACCACTCCCCGGCATGCCGTGCGGGGCATCCTCCACCAGCCACCGGCCGCCCTGCTCACCGCCAGTGAGCCGCCAGTAGTGTTCGAGGAACAAGTGTGTGCGAACTATCTCGATGAGGTCCAGGAGTCCCTTCGAATTCGTCCACCTTTTCTCTTCCGGATCCAGCGGGTGCCATAGGCAGAGGGCATCATCGTTGGAGTAGCGGTGCTTCGAGGATGCTCCCGGCTTAGCGTGGACGCGCGGGAAATCCTGAGGGTTCTGGCCGTACGTCAGGTAGAGCGGGTTCTCGTAGAAACTGATGCTGACGTCGATCGGGTCGGGCTCGCCTATGACGTCGAGTCCGGCGATTTGGTACGTCAGCGAGCCGCGGCGGTACGTGTGTCGGAGATCGGATCCGAGGCGCCGCCGGGCGTCACGTTCGAGCGGGGCCCACCAGACAGGCTGGACCCCGTACCAGGCCGGCATGGCTCAGATTCCCCAGGCCCGGGTGGGCGTGACGGGTCCGACGGCGAGACCTAGGCCGGTGGCGGCCGTCCCGCCCGAGCGGACAGTCGACGTCAATCGGGCGGACTCCTCGTGGGTGGCGTCCGCATCCGGGATGAGTTCGGGGAGGACCTGGTGAAGAGCGTGCTGGGCGCTGAGCAGGCGTCCGGCGGCCTCATGCTCGATCGCAAGATCGACGTAGTCACGTGCGGTGCACAGCCGTTTGTGTACCTCGCGGCGTGTCATGTTGAGAGGGATGGGCCCGGCCACGTCGGCAGGGTCCGGTGTCGGGCCCTTGTCGATCTCATCTGCCGCGTAGGTGAAGAAGACCTGGAGCGCGTTGATCAGCGGCATGGGCTCGTTGAGGCACCCAAGGGAGAGGGCCTTGATGTTCCAGGAGCACATGGGCTTGCTGTGCGTGCCGTTCCAGTGCTTCAGCAGCCGCACTGTACGGGCGAATACGACCTTCGTGTCCGTGATGGCCTGCAGCACCATCTGGGTGTGCGTGATCGGATCGGCGCGGTCCCACTGGTCCGCGATCTTCGTATTCGGGATGTACAGCCCGCGTCCGGAGGGGTGCGGGAGCGCGGTCATGACGTCTGCGGTGAAGTCGGCTTGGCCCTTGGTGACCGAGTCGCCGAAGCGTACGAGGACTGCGCGGCGACGGCCGACGACCTCGACGATCAGGTTCTGAAATTCCGCGTCAAGGTCTTCATGGATCGCGTCTCGGGCGATCTCCATGAGTGGCAGGGCGCTCTTCTTGCCCGGACCGTAGGGCTCCGCGTCCTTCGCGGTGAGAACGACCCCGAGATCGACGTCGGTCAGAGGAGTGTTGGCATCGCCGTGCGCGACGCTGCCGTTGAAGTAGGTGATTGAGCCGGCGAAGGCTCGGCGGACGGACGCGGCGAGGAGTCGACGGCGGCGCTTGGCCTCCTTGAGTTCCTCGTCGGTCACTTGGATCTTGCGGCGTCCTTCTTCGAGGAGCGAAGGAAGAGAATCTTTACGAACCATCAGGATCTCCATCCGTGCAAGTGAGAGACATGACGGTTCTCCCACTGAAGTGAGCGATCTACTTTTCGCGGCGGACTCCCTTGAACGGAGAGCTGCCTGCCTTCCCGTCCATGAACCGCCCGTTCTCGCCCCGCTTCGTCCATGCACGGGTACGCGGATTCAAGATCTGGCTCCGCCGGGAGACGCTGCCGCGTCGGAAGCCCTTGCCGGTGTTCGTAGCCATGCCGACTCCACCTTCTCTCTCTGATGGGCACAGTAGTTGCGAGATTCAAAGTGATACCGATCTCGCAACTAACGGTACTCATGCTCTTCGACTTTCGCAAGTGGTTCCTGTTGTGCAAGGATTGACGGGAGAGGAGGAGATCGTGAGCGAACGAAACACAGCGGGACGGTTCGACGCAGTCGCGTTTCACGCGGCCCTAGATCGCACGCGCCAAGAGCGAGGTCTTCTCTGGAAGGACATCGCCAAGCAGGCGGGAGTCAGCGCTTCGACCTTGACACGGCTGGCGCAAGGTAGAAGGCCGGATGTTGATGGACTCGCGGCGCTTGTTACGTGGGCCAACCTGAGTGCAGACGACTTTGTTCGTCGGAGCGACGAGCCGCGCAGTCCGGACACCTTGACCAAGGTGGCCACGCACCTGCGAGGTGACCGCAATCTCACACCCGAAGCTGCGGAAGCGCTCGAAGCCCTGATCGCGGTTGCCTATAAGCAGTTGGTTTCTGATCAGCCGGAGTAGGGGAGCTCTTCATGTCGTTGCGCCATGGCTTCAAGGCTGAAGCCAATCGCCTGGCAGTGCTGATGCGGAGAGAGCTCAAGCTCCACCCCGCCTCGCCGCTTGCCCCCGCGCGATTGGCCGAACACTTGATGATCCCCATCAGTACGTTCAGCTCAGCAATATCCGCTGACGCTCGGATCGGGAAGCTGCTTACCAGTGAGCGTGAAGCTGTCAGCGCCCTGACCGTGCACGCTGGGCCGCGGCGACAGATCTGGGTGAACGACTCTCATGACGAGGGACGCCAGAACAGCTCAACCGGCCACGAAATCGCTCATGCGCTGCTCCAGCATCCACCCGGCCCGGCGTTCGACGCACGTGGCTGTCGGCATTGGGATGGAGACGTCGAAGACGAAGCCAACTGGCTGGCCGGCAACCTCCTGATCACGAACGAGGCCGCCTGGTCCATCGCTCGAAAGCAACTCAGTCCTGACGTTGCGATGCTCCGGTATGGGGTCAGCAGGGAGATGCTCACGTGGCGGATGAACATGAGCGGCGCGAGAGCTCGCCGTGATAGATCCGCGTAGTCAACCGGGTTCTCGCTGAGTCGTCCGGCATGGCCAATACGCCGTGCCACCGCTGCGGTCTTCCGCCGGTACATGTTGAAGCCGGTAGGAGAGCCCTACGGCTCCACCGTCGCCTACGTCGAAGCCCACTACCTCGTCGACTGACGAATGCGCGGACACCCGGCAAAACTGTGGCAGTAGCTGGTCCGTAAAAGGTGGTCGGCTCGCAGCCCGGACTGACCACCGTCCGCAGAACGGATAGGGCATACGCCGAGTTGCCAGCCGAAGGCGAAGGTGTGTTCACTGCCGCCGAGGACGGGGCCGGTCGCGACCCGTCGTCCTTGACGAGCGCGCCCTGCGCCGCGACGCCAAGTCGGACGACGCTGCCGCCCAGGAACCCGGCTCGCGCTCCAAGGTGGTGCTCTTCTACTACGGCACGAGCGGCTTCGATCGCATCCATGCGGCAACTATCCAACGCTGCATTTGTCGATCGCACCCCGCTTCTGGCTGAACTCCGTCGCAAGCGGCGCACAACGAATGCCCTGCCTGGCTGGGCTCATTCGGGTCTTTATTGTCGAGGCGCTCCTACCCGCCAGGGCGCTTACTGATCACCCGTCCTCAGGTCCTACCTGCGTACCCCCGGGCTGCGCGTGCAGCGGGTCGGCGGGAGCCGACCTCACACGTGATCCTCTGTTCAACTGACCCAGATGCCTTTGGGTGAGATCCGTAGGGCGAGGCGTCGGCCCGCGTCACTGACCGGGGTTGACCAGGAAACGTCGGCTACTTGGCATCCGAAGTCCTCGGCGAGCGCGTGAACGAGCGTGGCTCCAACTCCTTGGCTTCGGTAGATGTCTGCGACCCAGATCAGGATGATCCGTGGGCGCAGGGTGAGGTCTTTGTCGCCGTATGGCGAACCGTCGGTCAAGTCCCAAAGGGCATGCTCGGCGGTGTCGTGCGCTGCCAGATAGCCGATGACGTGCCCGTTCGCCTTTAGGAGGTAGGCGCGTACGTTGTCCGAGGTCTCTTCCGGCTCGCCAAGATGGGTCCATGAGTTGAAGTCGTAGTGCTCTTCCTTCTGCGGCATCCGCGCCACCCGGTTGGCCAGCCTGCGCCACGAGATGGGGGACTGCGCCGTCACGATGGCCAGATCGCTGTGCCAGTCAAGGTTCTTGGGCGACCTGATACCGAAGGTCCACGCTGTGTGGTGGGTGGCGTGCTCGTTACCGCCGTCCACTAGATCCGGCAGGGTCATCCCGCATGGGCAGGAGGAAGTGCTCGGTGTCGTCACCTCACGGAACGCGACAGGTATCGCCCCGGAGCTGAGTTCTTGGTCTTGGCCGCCCACCCAGGGGCGCATGGGCGCATCGTCTAGCTCCTCGTACTCCGACCAACGGTCCTTCCAGCCCGGATAGCGCTGGGGGTCTTCCTCTCGTAGCTGCTTTTCGACGGGTGACAGCGTGGGGCGGATCCAAATGCTGCCTGCCGTGGCCCGACCGTTGAGGCGGACTCCCTGTTGCTTCGCCTTGCCCCGCAGGAACCTCAGGAACACGCGGGGCGGCGGGTCGAAGTCGACACCTCGAACCAGCTCCCGCTCGCCGGGAGCCAGCCAGTCATCGACGGGCAGAGCCATCTCGTCGGTGAGCGTGTGGAACATGCCGTAGTCGTGGTTGAGCTCGGCGACACGCAGCGCCTCAACCGTGGCTTCGACATGCCGGAAGGGAACGAACAAGGTGATCCATTCCGGGCCGCCGGTCCACGAGAAGGTGTCCGAGCTGCCGTCGTACCGGATGCGGTCGATGCCCGCTCTGCGGGCCGCATCGACGGCTTCGGTGTAGGCAGCGGCCAGTTCGCCGGCGTTTCCCTGCCGCCGCGTGACGTTGGCGTACCCGTCACGGTCGAGCCGGACAATGGCGTACCAGCGGTAGGGCCGGACGAGGACCTTCCGGGAGCGCCAGTCGTACGGGGGAGGGTCGAGGTAGACGGTTCGCTCAGTCATGCGCTCTGCTCCGGAGGTCTACAGACATCGGTCAGGGGGCTTCCTACAGCGTGCCGTGAGCAGGGAGCGGCTCGGGCGTGATTCCCGATCTTGGCTCCTTCCTGCCATGGGCTCGGAGATGCTCCCTAACCACGAGAGGCGTGAGCGCGAGGCGCGAGAAGAGCAGTTCCCATCACCGAGAAGGTGCTGAGGGAGCTCTCGATCGCACTGGTCACCGCCTTCGCGCTGGGGGATTTGAACGGAGCGGATCCACGGCCGGGGCGTAAGCTTGAGGGCTCGCGCGTTGTGCGGTGTTGCGGGCTTTCGCTGCTTGCGCTCGGGGGCTGGGGACGTGTCGGTCACCTAGGCGCTGGATGCGCCAGACAAGGACTTCGGATGCTGATTTTGCGTCATCCAGGGAACGTTGGCCGGATGCTTGGTGGAGGACGGTGACGGGGTTGTAGCCAGCGGCCTCGGCGCTGGCGAGCACGCTGGTGAGTGAAGGCGCCAACTGCGCGTCCTGCGAACCTGGCAGGTCTGACTGGTCAGCCGTCAACGGACTTGCGGTCCCGGCCTCGGCGTCCTACTGGGGCGGGCGACGTTGCTCTTCGCCATGGTCCCGACGATCAACATTTTCCTCTGGTGACCAACGTTTCTGGCTCGCTTCCCTCTCCTAAGCGGGCACCAGATCGCCCAGCGCCCCGCGAAGGGCCGTCACCACCACGGGGCCGGCTTCGGCTACCTGCCGCAGGTCATCGCCCTTCATGTATCGGTAGCTCTGTGGAGGATGGAAAGCTCCCTTGGCGCGCAACGCTCTGAGCGTTACCGGCTCGTCGAAGGACACAGGATCCGCCAGCGTGAGGCCACTCGCCTGGGCGGCGCCACTCATGTAGGAGTCGTACTCGCGTCGAGTGATTCCCGTCTGAGTGCGATGCGCCGACCAGACCTCCTTGGGAGAGGCCACGTGGACTGAGGCGATGCGCGCCATGCCCACCAGGGCCATGGTGGGCGCGGTCGCATAGAGCAGGACGGGCGTTCCGGGAGGCGCGGCGACGCGTTGGCGGCGGACCTCCACCGTCTTACTCCCGGCCAGGATCGCGGTGGCGAAGCGCGGGTGGACGGACAGCAGCATCGCGCGTTCCGGGTCGTTCACTTCTTTCGGTGCCCCTCTTGGTAGACAGCCTGAAACAGCTCGTTTCTGATCTTCGACAGCGAGATCAACGAGTTCGACGACCAAGGTAGTCCCAGTTCCCTGGCCAGCGAGGTCAACCGCCGAAGCGTTACTGGCTCGGGGAAGATCTCGGTGTCCGAGAACCTCAGCGCCATGGCACGACCAGAGGCATCTGCGACTCCGTACACCTCAGCCCGACCATATACGCCCAGGTGTTCGAATTTCGAGAAGAGACTGTCGGGTGTGTCGATGAGCACCTCGTCCAACCGCGAACTGCCCACGACCATCTGGCTTTCCACGCTGGAAGGACCCTCGCTGACGTACCAGAGGAGACGACCGGGAACGCTCTCGCCCCGGTGCCCCGAAGTTCGGTAGTAGACATGCTCCCTGCTGATGCCCAGCACCTGGCTACGTGGTAGAAGCATGGCCGGGAAGTTGAACAGTTCCGAGGACCAACGCGGTTTGATCGGCACCAGAAAGGACGGCAGCCCGGAGTCGATGACCTTCGCCGGCCACCAGGCGCGTTCCACCACAGCGGCCACCTCGGCAGGCATCCCCTCCTGCAGCGTGGCTACCTCCACCGTCAGCTCGCGAGCGAGCCCGCCAGCCACTACCTCCACCTGAGCTGCGGTGCCGCACACATTCACCAGGAGAGCCACGAGCCCACCATCGTGCTCGAAGAAGCCGTCGTCCCCTGCGGCTGCCCTGGCCACCGTGGAGGGATGCGGATCGGTGATCTTTATGATCTCCGCGCCGAAGTCGCGCCCAAGGCGCTTGAGCAGAAAGAGGAGTTGCCTGGCCAGGGTCTCTCCCAGTGCGTGCTCCGCGGTGCGGAGCACGGGGACAATGAGAGTCCGCCCGTCCAAAGCCCACGTATAGAGGGCGACAGGGCGGCCCTCCCCATCCCGCAGCAGCTCGCGGCGCCATGCGACCGAGTCCGCGGTCAGGGAGCGCAAGCGTTCGGCGAAGGCTGATCCGTCGTCCCCTCCGGACTGATCGAAGAAGGCGACTAGTTCATCCTCCGCGCGTGGGGACACCTCCACAGACCGAAAGTCCGTACCCATCAAGTCCGCCGGACGGTACACCTGGGCCTGTCGAAGCTCGTCCACGTGCAGCGTCACGGTGGAGGGCGCTACGACTCGGACCCTGGCAACCTCCCAAGCCACGTCCGCCAGGCGGGACAGGAGGGGGTTTCGAGTGACCAGCACCCGGAGGCCGGCGCACGACGTCTCAGCCACGTACTGCGCGCAGCGACGCAACGCCCTGTTGTCGGGGAGGTCCGGGAGCGACTGTGTCGCCGCGCTGAGCAGCTCAGCCGTCCGTTCAGCCACGGCCGCGGGGGCGGGAGTGAGTTGGCGCAGTCCGGGCAGTGCCGCTCTCTGGTGCTGGCGCTCGGCGGTGTCAGCGATATCGCGGATCTGATGGACGAGTTGGGGCGTGTAGGCGAGCTCGACAAGGTCTGTCATCCAGCCCGCTTCCAGCGCTCGGGATTCCTCTACGTCAGTTGTGTAGGTGAGTCCGCGGAGATCAGCGAACACCGCGTGGTCGATCGCCACCACCAACAGGGCGTCACTCTCCACCTCCGTGAATAGGTTGGGGTGCCCGAGGTCCAGCCACCATCCGTCGAGGATCTCTCCATCGCGACCACGTCCTCGTACCTCGCCATGTGGGACGAATCCCAAGCTCGTCCACATGGCACTGAGGTTGTAGTTACGACGGCACTTGGCCTTGATGCCGAGCCGTTGTGGATACCGCTCCTTGATCTCCTCCACCAGCCGCCGTGCAATGCTCCTGCCGCGCTGCTCTTCCGCCACGCACAGGTGGGCCAGGCGGATGTGGGCACTCCTTTTAGGGAGCCCGAACAGTGCGTAGCCGATCACCTCTTCCGCTTCAACCGCTACGAGCAGTCCACCGTCTTCCGCTGCCTTGCTGTACGCGGGAGGCTTCAGGAGCCCCAATGTCTTGGTGTAGCGATTGCCCAGCGTGATGGCCTTGTCGATCAGATCGCTCTGCACCGGCGCAACCGACAGCAACTTGATCACCACTGCTCCCCCTCCAGAAGGGCCGACCGAGATCAGCCTCAACTCCCCTGTCAGTACATTCAGGGCAAGCTGACCGCAAATGGTGGGCGTCCCTCAAGGGGGCACGAGGGGCGCATGGTGCTGTAGCGGTAGTCTCAACGCGGCTACTGGCGTGGCGGATCAGATCGGTTTGACTTCGCCACCGAGTCGTCACGCTTCTACGGAGCAGTCCTCTTCGCGCCTCGGTCCCGCGGGTTGTGTGCACGGTATCCCGCGTGGCGCCTCAACGATCAGTGATCGTCATTGTGTTCTGTTACCACCCGAGGTGAATCAGACCCGGTGACTTTACCCACCTGGGTCTTGCATAGGTCGTAGACCAGCTCATCTGGATGGGCTCTGACCCTTACTAGCCGCCAGGAATCGCTGAACGGAAGCGGGGGTACGCACCTCAATCGGGTGGCCACGGCTCGCACGCTCGTGATGGGGGAGAGTACTGCTCGGATCAGAACCAACCTCGCCCGTCGCTGCTGCCTCACGTCAGGCAGGGGTCACACCATCGCCGAAGCTCTCCGGATCGACGTACAACCGCAACGTCTCCTTGAGTGCTGCCACTGCGGCCCGCTGGCGAGCAACGAGTGCTTCCAGAGAAGCGCTTCGTGCCTCCGCTTTTGCCGCTCGCGCCTCAGCCTCCGCTTTGGCCCTCTCCAACTTCTCAAGCCGAGCGGCCATGCGCTCTGGGGTCGACGGTCCAGACCCAGGTCGCGGCGTCGGGATTCCACGCTTCTCCCTACGGCTCTTCACCCAGTTCTGGACAGTCTGCCGCGGTACTTCGCATTCGTCGGCGACCTCCCGGATGGTGCGAGCACCGTCGATCACCTGATCGGCGAGCGCCTCACGCTCGTTGGCGGTGAATCTGGACTGAGTGGTCATTGGTTCCCCTCGTATCAGTCGGGACACTAGGGGAACGTGATCCACCTGGGGAGAGACACTAACCACCCCACCCGTTCATGCGATTGTGTGAACCTTCACCTGTATAACTGACTTATGATGACGCTCGCCTTCGGGCCTGCCATATCAGCCAGATCACAAAAGTCGGCCCAATGAGCGCGACCAGAACCTGCCGAACCCGGCATCCGCAGTAGCTGCGCGAGTACATGGCCCTCCGATCCGGCTGTTCCGACCTCGGGGTGCTGTTCTGCCTGTTCCACCTGCAAGGTCATGCTCCAGCGTGCTCGTGTGCGCAAGCGGACGGACTCTGAATTCTTCGCATGCGCATACTCCACTGTGGGCACGGACGCGAAGTCCCTCGCCGAGTAGGCCAACGCCCACCCAAGTCGTCTTCGTAACCGCCCCGTCGCGGGCCAGCCCCATCCCAGCCCTTCAGGGCGGTACATCAAGGCGAGCAGCGGTCATAGCAACTGCCTCCAATACCCGTCATAGGCCCGGGTAGTCCCTGGTCAGAGCACTGCGGCACTCCGGCGCGCCGTTGATTCCCAAGCTCAGAGCGCGAGTTCGATTCTCGTCACCCGCTCCACGACGAAGGCCCAGGTCAACGACTTGGGCCTCCTTTGTTGTATAGACCTGTCTAGGCGTGTCGTGCTCGTTCCGTGCCCGATGCCTATTCGTCCGGGCCGGTGTCAGCCTTCTTGGTCTTCTCACGCTCCGTGCGTACGCGAGCGTCGATCCCCTCCGCGACCTCCGTCTGACGCTCCCGGTTGGAGTGCTGATAGATGAGAGCCGCCTTCTCCGAGGACTGCCCGGCGCGTATCATCGTGTCCTTGAGCGTCGCGCTGGACTGCGTCGACAGGGTGTGCCCGGTGTGGCGGAGATCGTAGAAGCGGAAGGTGTCGGGCAGCCCCACCTTCGTCCGCGCCCTGCGCCACTTCCGCCCGAAGCTGGACCGCCGGACGGCGCACCCTTCTCCCCCACGAAGAGCAAGCTGTTCCCCCTCACCAGAAGCGTCCAGGCTGTGCCCGCAGACGCGAGGCCAGTAGCCCCGCAGGCTCGACACTCCCCCGGCTGGCGGCCGAACTTCCCCAGACACTCGCCCTGATCGACCCACACCGCGGCGTCGAGGGCATCACGCGACAGCTCGAAGAACTCATCGAGCACCGTGCTCCCGAGTCGATCGACCTCCTGGACGTCGGCGGCGACATCCTCGCCCACGGCGACGAGCCCACACTCCGCAGCCCCTTGGCCGACGCGCTCACCCTCGCAGCCTGCTGCCAAGTCAACGCACCCGTACGACTCCTGGCCGCCGGCCCCGGCCTGGACGGTGAACTGCCCGCCGACCTTCTTCACGACCGCATGGGCCCGACCACGCTCACCCTCACTGCCGAACACGTCGCGCCCATCAGCCCTGTCCTGGAATGGCACCCGTCCGAAGCAACGGGGATGCTCGCAGCCACAGCACGAGGGTTCCGCGGCCTGTGCGAAGTCAGAGATGCCGGCCTGCCAATTCCTCTGACCAACGAGGGCCCTACCGTCCACGAAGCCGACCTGGACGACACCCTCAACCGCAACCAGATCGCCCGAGCCATCCTCACCACACAGACCCTCGAAGAGGCCGAGCAGCACAGCCGGGAAATCTGCGGCTACTCAGAGATCGACTACGAACGCAACAAGGCCAGTTGGCTCGGCACCCGGCAAGAGCAGAAGCTCGACCCAGAGACGACGCTCCACCAACTCGCCCAGTTCGAGGACAAAGCCCGCAGCCGCAGAATCACCCACGCCACGTTCCGCCACCTCACAGAAGCCCTCGACCTCAACGGCAACCAACGCCAGGACCTCAGAAACCTCCTGCTCAACAACCGCCCAGAGCAGTACCAACCCCCGCTCTGGCGCATCCGCCCCGAAGCCTGAGTAACAACTTTCTCTACGGTTTCAAGGCACCCGGCTGCGCTCCGCTCCGCCGGGCGCGCTTCCCGGCTCTGGCTGCGCCCGCGCTCCTGCCTTCGGCCTGCTCGGCGCTGCCGCCGCCGACGCGCGCCCTGTGTAAGCCCGTGGGGCATGAGTCGAGAACCAAGCCCGCGGCTTCAAGAGGATGCGTCCAGCGGGGGCGCTCAGAATCCAGGATGGGAGGGGCGCCGTTCGCGAGTGCCGACCGGAGTAGTGCGAGCTTCGTGGGGTTCCCATCCCCAACCACCTTCGACCTAGGCAGAGCCGAGCGGACGGGATGGGAGCCGGGGTGAGTGGTGAGTGGTGAGTGGAGGAGCATGGGCCAGTTGGGCCGTTCCAACGCCCTACGGCGCAAGCCGCACCTCCTTTGAGAGCCCTTTGAGGCTACTCTGACTGCAAGACCTTCCCCAAAGGAGCCTCAAACGATGCGACCGTCGATCCTCGCAGTGCTGGAGAAGGTACTGGCCGGCACCACTGCGGCAAAATGCGAGACGGAGATCCTAGACTTCAAGCAGGCCAAGCCCAATCAGAAGGACGCCTTCACAGACCTAGCAGAGGCCGCAGTCTGCTTCGCCAACGCGAGCGGTGGGACGATCGTCGTAGGCGTTGTTGACGGGCGTAGCGGCGAGGAAGCCTTCATCGGCTGTGACCTCGACGCACTAACCCTGCGAGGTCGCATCCACTCTCTCACCAGCCCATCTTTGCTAGTGGAAGTAGACGAAATCACCTTCTCTGGGAAAAGAATCTTGACTATCTCAGTACCAGAAGGGCTGGAGGTGTACTCGACAACAAAGGGGTACACCTACCAGCGGATCAACACTGACTGTATCCCCATGAGACCTGCGGATGTTACACGGCTAACAGAGGAGCGTAAGGGTTTCGACTGGTCAGCCACATCTAGTGGTCGGCCGCTAGATGATATTGACCCGCTTGCCTTTCGCTACTGCCGACGACTCCTGACAAGCTCCATCGACGTCACGCGCCAGCGACATGGAAAGCTTAACGATCGTGATCTGCTCCACGCTATGAAGGCTGTAGCAGATGACGGGAGCCTGACCCGGGCCGGTGAGTTGATGTTGTGTCAAGACGCAACTTCGTCTCCTGCTGAAGCAGTTGTCTATCAGCATCGACGGACTCAAGCAGGGGAAACAGATGCCGTCCTCAGACTTGGAACTCCGCTAGTTCTAGCATTCGAAGAAGTGCTGCAAGCCATCCGCGCGCGTCAAGGCATCACACCCGTAACCCTGCCTGACGGTCGACAGCTCCAAATCGAAGACTATCCATCCGCCGCCGTTCGCGAAGCGGTTGTAAATTCTCTTATTCATGGAGACTGGCGACTCCGTGTTCCTGTACGTATCGAACACTCTCCGCAGTACCTGAAAATCGACTCTCCTGGTCCGCTCGTATCTGGCGTCACTACGAGCAACATCCTCACGAGGGGATCCCGCGCCCGCTACCCGGCCCTCGCCGCCTCCTTCCGACTTCTTGGGCTGGCAGAGGAAGTCGGCCAAGGTGTCGATCGAATGTACCGCGAAATGATTCGTTCAGGTCGAGATGTACCCGTAATTTCTGAAGATTCAGAACAAGTATCCGTGCTTTTTCGCGGGGCACCTCCGAACACTCGGATTGCGAAATTTCTAGCCTCCCTTCCCGAAGACGAGCAAGATGACACTGACGCCTTGCTTATCATTCGCACCCTGTGCAGTAAGCGAACAGTTAAAGCGCCCGAAATTTCTGACGTCATTCAACGAACAGAAGAGGAAGCTCAAGGCGCTCTATTGAGGTTGTCCGTGGAGCCACTAAGCATCCTGGAACCAACAAGAGGGACGATGCGAAACAAGTTCCCCTCATATCGCCTGCGAGGAGAAGTCGTAGCGAGACTTGGCAGCGCGGTCACTTACCATAGTCGAGCAATCGACGATATTGACAAAAAGATCATTGAGCACATCGTCGATTACGGCGAGGTCAATAACAGAACCATTCAACGGCTTTTCGACGTGGACGTCTACCAGGCTCGCGACATCTTGCGCGACCTCGTCGGGCGGGAAGTCATTACCCGCACGTCGGAGCAAAAACGCGGAACAGCGGTTCGCTATGGGCCTGGCCCTTCATTCCCGAAAGCCAAGAAGCCTCGCGCTCGAAAGGCACAGCAAGCTGAGGGAAATTCTGGCGCAAACGGAACAATCTTTTGATCATGTCTAGTGACTGAGGGGGACGTCGTCGTCAGTGACTCGGGCCGAGGCGGTCGCCACGCAAGACAAGCTGTCGCCAGTGCGGCACTGGTTGAGTCTGGACAATGCCATGGCCATTGCTGCGATAATGGCGAGACGCTGGACTGAGCCCAGCACTGCTGGGTTCCGGACTGTGTGCACTCGTGGCACTTGTGTGCCGTCGCGTCGCTCGCTTCAATCGTGACGAAATGTCTCAGACGGTGCGCGAGAGGGTGATGGCTATGGTGACTTCTCTGATGGTTGCTGGTCGCCAGATGGTTGCCGGCTTCTGTGAAGGCGTCGTTGGCGGGGCTTGCTTCGCCTTGATGACGGGTGCAGCAGTGCCGGGCTGAGTGCAGCGTGCATGTGGCGCGCTGACGTTCATCACTGTTGGCATCAGGGACGTGACGGACGTCGGCGAACCCGTGTGGCTCCCGATAGACGACAGCAGCGCTGGGTTCAAAACCGCACACTGACCGAGGCCGATCGATCTGGCTAGAGCTACGGACCTGAAGGTTGCCGCGCCCGATCCGTGCCCGGCAAGGCGGTGCATCACGGTCGATCACAGGCGCCAAGGCGAGTCCCCCAGGTCACCTTGGCACTCATCTCCGCAGTTCAGCGCAACATGACGGACCGAGGATGCGTTGATTCCCAAGCTCAAAGCGCGAGTTCGATTCTCGTCACCCGCTCCACGACGAAGGCCCAAATCAGCGACTTGGGCCTCCTTTGTTGTCTAGACCTCTCTAGGCATCTCGTGCCCTTTCCGTGCCCGATGCCTGCTCATTGGCCTTGGCCGCGGCCTTCCGGCGTTCGGCCTGCACCAGGGAGTCGAGCCTCGAAGCGACCTCGCGTTGACGCTCGGTGTCCGAGTGCTGCGAGATGAGCGCGGCCTTCTCCGTGGACTGGCCGGCACGCACCATGTCCTTGAGCGTCGTGCCCGATCGGGTGGTCAGGGTGTGTCCGGTGTAACGAAGATCGTAGAACCGGAAATCGGCCAGCAGTCCGACAGCGCTGAGGGCCTTGCGCCACTTCCGGCCGAAGGTCGAGCGACGGAAAGGCTTGCCCCGCTCGCCCACGAACAACAACCCGCCCAGGGTCTTCTTCACGTACCAAGCGAGCCAGGCGTGGATCACCATGAGTCGATTGAGAGTGCTGGCGCCCTCCCGTACCTTCTGGAACATGGGAGAGCGACGAGACGTCACCAACAACGTAAGCAACGGCGTGAGCGGCCATGTCAACGGGCCCGTGGTCCAGGCTGGATCCATCAACGGCAATGTGCTCCTGCCTGCTACGCCGAGCCCAGAGGAGGCAGAGCTACGGGCTCGCTGGGCGGCACGCACAAAACGAATCCTGGACGCCGAAGACGCAGAACGTGCAGCAAGCTACGCCCGGTATCAGTTTCAGAGAAAGAGATTCCTCAAGAAGGCACGTCGCGGAATCTACGGGTCTGTCGCAGGGATCCTTTTCGGCCTGTTCCTCGTCGTCGGTGGTCACGCATCCAGGGGCGACAGCACGCGAGTGATGTGGGAGTCGATTGGGTGGTTCTACGTGGTGATCGGTTTCGGATTCCTGGCGAAGCACTGGTTGGCTCTTCGACGCTACCGCTGAGTCCCGGATTGATCAGCTGATCAACCGCTGTCCTTCAATCCGTCTGACAATTGGCGCCATCGTGCGCAGTCGAGTGGATCACGTACCGCAGCCCGTCGCACGAGTGGTCGTGGCGCTTGATCGGCTTGTCCTCGCCGCGTGCTGCGGCCTCCTCTAGCCAGGCGTAGCCTGGCAGCTCGTCGAGGAGTCCCCGGCATGCGTGATGTACGTGCAGCAGCCCCGAGCCTAGCGCGGTCGACACGCTGCGGATGCCGTTGAGGACCTCGTTGTTCGCGAGGGCCACGACGGGATGCCTGTCTGTCCACAACTGAGTGGAAAAGCTCGTCGCGGACGGGCCAATAAGCGTCTGCTCGGGAACGACCTGATGCTCGTCGAGCCATGCGCTCACAGCGCGGCTGTACTGCGCGTCGGGTGATCTGTCGGTCTGCGGCTCGCGAGCTGGGCCGCCACTCGTTGACCGCGCAGCCGGTCGTCGGCGCCGAGGCCGAACAGGATCGCCGAGAACGGTTCGCGATTCGGTAGTCGATGACCCAGCACCGGCGCATCGGCAGCAGTTCGTCGACGACGTGCCGCTGATCGTCGAACATGTCGTAGACCGCCCTCGGCAATCACCCATGCGCCCTCGATCATCCGGCGGCGCCAGAGTCCGACGTACTCGGCGCGCAGCGCGTCGATGTAGGCCGCGGAGAGGCTCGAGTTGTCGTCGAGCCGGGAGTGCCACGAACGCAGGTGGACACGGTGTACAACCAGCCGGTTCCCGCCGAGCAGTGCAGCGACGTGCGCCTGCTCCTACCCGGTCAGGGCGAGGTACCAGTGCGTTTGCAGCGCCGGCCCGTCCGGCACACCGGCGAGCCACTCGTCGAGCTCGTACGCGCTGCGGGTCTTGATCTCCAGCAGGCTGGACGGTCGAACCACGAGCGCTTTCGAGAGGGGTTGCACGAACGGTTGTCGAGGTTTAGGGACGAAATCAGGAAAGTACGAGAGGCCAATCCTGCATAGCTGATGGGCGAGCAGGTGGCGCCACTCGTGTGCCGTGGAGTGGACGGCGTAGCACAGGGCGTCGACGCTGTGGTCGTCGAGTGTCAGGGGGTACGGTGGCTGCCTCAGATGCTGCAAAGGGGGTTCGATGGAAGCGGAGTTGGTGGCACTTGCTGCCGCAGGCGCTACGGCATTGGTTCAGCAAATGGCGGTGGACTCCTGGGCACAAGCTCGTGACCGGATGGTGTCGTTCTTCTCGCGTCGCGGTGGTGAGGAAGATGTGATCGAGGGGGAGCTGGAGACCTCGCGCGGAGAACTGGCGGCGGCGATGGAGGCCAGCGACGAGCAGACCGCCTTGGATGTCCAGGCGGAGTGGCGTACACGATTGCGACGCACTTTGCTGGCCGATCCGGCTGCGGCTTCCGAACTGCGGGCAATAATCGATGACTTGGCGCCCCTAAAGGGTGATCAACAGGTCGCCGATGTCCATAACACGATCAGCGGGGGCGTGCAGCACGGCCCAGTGATTCAGGCTGGCAACGTGGGCTCGCTGAGCTTCGGGACACCTTCCGGTCAGACCTGAGCCTGGCGGCAGTACGGGGCCCACGCCGGCGACGGCCACGGTACGCCGTTCTTCGGGAAGGCGATGGAGGTGGTCACCAAATGTGTTCGCGGGCATTGGCATCGGCCGCCTCGACGGTGATCTTGTAAGTTAAGCGCGTATCTTCCGTCTCATGAGTGAACAGCCGTCCATACGCAATGAGTTGAGTGGGAGCGTCGGGGGTCACGTCGTGCAGTCCGGTGCCATTCACGGCGACGTTGTGTTCACTTCGCCCACTGCGCCGGTGGACCCGGAGACAGCGGAGACGCAACGACGTTGGAGCGAACGTCAGCGGCGCATCCTCGAAGAAGAGACCGCCAAAGAGGCAGCAGAGCAGCGCAGGTTTGAAGACTACGTCAGGGTCGTTCACAGGAAGCGACGTTGGAACTTGTGGTTGCTGCTGGTTGAGAGTCTGGCCGTGGCGCTGGGGTATCTGCGCGTGTTCCCCTGGGCTGCGCTCGTTGGCGCCTTGAGCATTCTGTTTGGGCTGATCTCCCTGTTCGGCTGGGTCTACTGCTCCGTGGTCTTGTGGAGGGCCCGGACGGGGCGAACTATCCCAGTTCCCCGGCACCGGTGGATGTGGTGAGCAGGTGGCGCCACTCGTGCGCATTGGAGTGCACGATGTAGCGCAGCGCCTCGGCGCTGCGGTCGTCACGCTTGATTGCCTGGTCCTCGTCGCGGTCGGATGCTGCGGGTCCCGTGCGTAGCCCGGTAGCTCGTCGAGCAGCCCGGTGCATGAGCGGTGGATACGCATCAGCCCGGAGTCGAGGGCGGTCGACACGGATCGGATGCCGTCGAGGATGTCGCTGCGAGCCGCGGCGGTGCCGGGGTGCCCGTCATCGGCCCGCTTGATTGCGGGGCGCCGGTGGAGCGGCGCCGGGGTGCTTCTAGGTTGCGTCTGGCGATGTGTCCCGTGTTGATGCTGCGAGGCGCGTTACTGCTTCAAGGCGGCCTTGAAGATCTCGGCGACCTCGTGTTTGACGGCGTAGACCGTGCCGTTCGGGGTCTTCCACCAGCGGTACGGGTACGAGCGGTCCCTCTCCGGGCTCGCGGCGCCCATCTTGGGGAGCGCGCCCGCCATCACCCTCGCGGCGTTCTTCGTTCCCTCGAGGTCGAGGCGGAGCTCTTCTTCGAGCTCGCTGCGGTTGACGAGTCGCCCGGAATGATCGAAGAGGTAGGCGAGAACGCTCTGCCCCTTCCTGTCTAGTGTCTCCCAGTAGGCAAGGGCCTTCCCGACGTCGCCAGGCAGCCATTCGGGCGTCCGTCGTGCCCGCTGCCTCCGTCGTGGTCGTCCCACAGCGGATCGGTGTCGGCGATCCGCATGGAGGCGGGAAAGTCCCTAGCCATGGGGTCGTCCGACCTTCCTGTTTCGGCAGCACTGGTAGGGAGCGCGGGAAGTGAGGTCGGCCGCCAAGCATGGGCGAGGCTGGCTGCCTTGGTGCGACGCCCGTTCCGGCGCGGGACGGTTCCGGAGCCGGCTGGGAACGGGCTGCCCCGGGCCAGCTCCGGCGAACTGGAGCTCGCCGCGCTACAAGAAGACAGCACCGATCTGAACCGGGCGCAGGCACTTGCGACAGCCCTTCACGTACGGGCGGCTCTAGACGAAGAATTGCGCGTCCGCCTCGAAGAGTGGTGGCAGAGGGCACAGGTAGCCGGTGGCGAGGTGCACAACAGCGTCTCGGGAGGTACGCAGAACGGTCCGGTGATCCAAGGCCGCAACTTCTCCAACCTCACCGTCGACATGACCGGCGGGACCGAAAAGCCAGATCGAGCTCACCGCGACGCCCGCCGCCGACGGCGTAGTGCGGGGCTAAGCACCGCCACCTGCCTGGTCCGTCGCGTCCATCACATCTTGGTGCGAATCGCGTACGCGCCCCGACACTCCTGATGCACGATAGGCATCTCGAACGATGCGAACGGGAGTGAAGTGGTGGAAGAGGACCGCGCAGACCGCAACCACCGGCGGCAAAGTACGGCATCTCATACCAACAACGAGGCCAGCGGCGGTACCTTTCACGGCCCTGTGATCATGGGTGGTCAGGTTCAGTTCGGGCAGAGCCAGAATCCGGTTCGGAACGGAACCAGGCTTGGGGCACATGAACAGATGTACTCCTCCGGGGAGTGGATCGACCTGGCTTACGATCCTGTACCGGACGCGGGCACCGGCGACTTCTATGACGATCTTCGCGCGGCGGAATTCGATCCTTGGCTCGCCGCAGACGGATTCGCGGACAAGGTCGACAGCCGCTACGTCCACGACCGTCACGTGCCGCTGAACTTGGTCGTCTACGAGAGGCACTCGCGTGTACCCCGATTCGTCATCGTGCTGACGGGCAACACCTACGGATCCATACTCACCACCTACGCTGCTTCTCTGCCCGACCTGATGGATCTCCTCGCCAAATGGACTCCGACCATGAATCTGCTGGCCCAGATCGACGGTTTGGCAAAGGAGCAGAGGGATTCGACGGGGGCTAACGAGCATTCCACCGCAGCTCCCTCGCTGCCCGCGTCCTCCCTCCCGTCTCGCATCGCGAGCCCGAATGGGCCTCGTACCCCGTGACGGGCCGACTGTCGAGGCCCTAGGGTTCGGCTGTACCTCCATCCGGTTCCGAGCCATCCTGGGCCCAGAAATCTGCACGGGTGAAAAAATCCCTCCCATCGCACGTAGGGTCGTGCCACAACGTGCCAGTAGGGGCGGTGAACAGCGGTCTTCAGGGGCTTCACGGGAGCTGGCCGCGAACACCCCAAGACAGACATCACCGCAGTTCAGAGGCCATTTACCGGCCGAGGTGCAGGGTGATTCCCAAGCTCAGAGCGCGAGTTCGATTCTCGTCACCCGCTCCAAAGAAAAGCCCCAGGCCAGCGGCCTGGGGCTTCATTGTTGTCTAGACCATTTCTCGCCGGAGACCGGCCTCTGGCGGCAGCCGCGCGAATCCGCGGACGGCCCCTTTCCTGTACTCGACTCACGACTGCAGACCTCGACAAGGAACGAACATCCCATAGGGGGAGAACGCGGCCTCCGGCAGAGTGTCCCCCCACGCGAGCCCGAACCTCGATGCACACCAACCCGGCGGAGGGCTGAAGTGCGATGGCCCCCCTGAGGCTGGGGCGAGTTGCACTACTTTGACGTCATCACTGATCGCTGCCACACCCTGCGAAGCAAGAGCTGACCTGTGGCTCACTCGGTCGCAGTCAGGAGCCAGCGAGAAGAACTCCGCAACACAACACAGGTGCTGACGAACGGTCTATCATCGGAGATACGGATCATAGCCCCTGGTATTTTTGCGCGCCCTAGCTCGCGACCGAGGGGGCGCAGGCCCTTGATCAACGCCGCCACTCGAAGGGAAATCCCTTATGAATTCGGTAGAATCGGGCGACAGTATGGCGGTTTCGGTACCTGCCGTCCCATCGCTGGAGACAGACAGTGTCGTCCTGCAACGTTTGATCGAGGAAGTCCGAACAAGCGAGCCGGTGGTGACTGGTAGTTATAACCGGACCTACAATCGCCACAACCGCTAGAGGTCCGTCCTGAATCGGGAGATTGACACCGTACTGGTCAAGACGGCCAGTCGGTGCAACTTGGACTGCAGCTACTGCTATGTCTACAACCTCGGCGACGAAGGCTGGAAGAGCCAGCCTCGCCGTATGACAAATACGGTGATGAGTGCTGTCATTGATCAGTTAGGCGCGCTCAGCCATTCACAGTCCCGCTCGCTAAGCGTAGTAATGCATGGGGGCGAACCGCTCCTGCTTGGCGTCGGTGCCACCGAGCGTTTCGTCGAAGGTCTCAAGTCGAGCCTGCGCGCAGATGCCGGTCTGCATATCCAGACCAACGGCGTGCTGTTAACCAACGAGTTCATTGACGTCTTCGATCGCTACGACGTGGGGATCTCGATCAGCCTGGATGGTCCGGCCGAGTTGCATGATCGGAATCGTCGGGACCGACACGGCGACGGTTCGCACGAGCGTGTGGTGGCCGGCGTTGCTCGACTCGTCGCACACCCGGCGCGCGACCGGCTGTTCAGCGGATTACTCGCGGTTGTCGATCCGACGTCAGACCCTGCCGAGGTGTACGAATTCCTGAAGGCCACCGGGACGCCGTCGTTAGACTTCCTCTATCGGGACGGAAACCATGACGCCCTTCCTCCAGGGAAGAGTCAGACAGAATCGACCGAATATGGCGACTGGATGGTACGCCTACTCGACCACTATCTCGCTGACCTGACCCCGCCCCGAATCCGCGTACTCGATGACCTCATCCGTCTCATCCTTGGCGGCCACGGCCGCAAAGAAGGTATCGGGCAAGATGAGTACGGCATTATTGTGATCGACACCGACGGTCGTATCACTCGCAACGATACGCTCAAGGTGGCGTACCCCGGTGCTGATCGATTTCAACAAGAGCGCTCAATTGTCGACCGAGTTCTCCTTGACCAGCTTGGTGGCACAGAGCTTGACGAATATTTTTCCCTCCAGCATCCGACATCCCCGACCTGTGAAGCCTGTCCCGAGTTGACGGTATGCGGCGGAGGAATGCCCGCGCATCGCTGGTCTACCAAGAACGGCTACTCCAACCCGACCGTCTTCTGTAGCGACCAGCTTAAACTGATCTCGGCTGTCAAAAGCCGTCTCTTCATCGCTGCCAAGGGGACTGACCGACACGAGGAATCACCGTGACGACCAACTCTCCACCTGAACGAGGCTCATTGCAGGTGTCCGATACGGCAGCATGGCCGCAGCCAGATCTGGGTAGCCGCGAGGTGGTCGCAACTCCGTTTCGACACGCGATGTTGACTGAGTGCTTCACGTCGCAGATCGGTGAGTACGTGCTCGAATGGTTTGAGCGCGACGCGCCGTGGGTCGTGAAGCGGACCGACTTCTACGAGCAGTACGAGTTCAGCTGCTGGGATAGCGCATCGCCGACAGCTTCCTACCTGACCAGCCACAACGTCCTCGATGCTGTCGGCACTGCGATGACAGAAATGTTCGGATGCGAGTTCGAGCCGGACGTCAGCGTCGTGTGCCACAAGCTCGTGCGCGGGCATCGAATCGGCATACACAACGACTATCTCGTCGGAGAGGAGTCGCACCGATTGACCGTCCAGCTGAACCGAGGTCTCGCTGAGACCGATGGCGGATTTCTCATGCTCTTCAGCTCCGGCGACCCCGCCGATGTTCACCGCGTACTGCGTCCGCAACACCTGAGCGCACTTGCGTTTGAAATCTCACCCGACTCTTTTCATGCGGTTTCCGAAATGCATGGTGGAGCCCGATACACGGTCATTTACTCGCTTCGAGCTCGACGTGACTAGCTCCCTCAGTCTACGCCTGGGCAAGGAAGATCTGCTTTGGTTCCCCGGCCTGACGGCCGAACTAGTAGCAGACTTCATATCGCGCAACCAAGTGGAGCCAAGTCTTGTCGAACAGTATGGGACGTCTCGCTGGTTGGCGGGCAATGCGAGGCCTCCCGCACCCGACGGCGGTGACATTCGAGTCGGGCCTCACATAGCAAAGATTGAATACTTGTCAAGCGAGACAGCGGCAGGATTCGAGGGTCTGCACTTTGCTGTCAGTCGTGATCCACACATCCGTGAGCTGATCCAAGCGGCGGCTGACCTCCTTACACAGGTCCCGAACATGGCTGAGAGTATCGGCTCGGTTGTGAAGGTAATCCATCCGATTCAATCCCTAAGGGACTACGACGTCAGCCACAGCACGCCCGAGCTGCCGTTCTCAATCTTTGTCTCGATACCGGAGAAGGACGAGCGGGATGCATTGCTAAGGGTGGCCGAGTCGC
The DNA here is from genome assembly GCF_040560175.1 of Streptomyces panacea. NCBI lineage: Bacteria > Bacillati > Actinomycetota > Actinomycetes > Kitasatosporales > Streptomycetaceae > Streptomyces > Streptomyces panacea. Next base: position 70,564 of record NZ_JARJHW010000002.1, on the reverse strand, counting down.
TTATCCATGAGTCGATGCACCTTCAACTCACTCTTGTCGACTCAATCGAGCCTCTGGCCGTAGATGATCGCGCAAGCGGCTATTCACCATGGAAGGATGAAGTTCGACCCATCACCGGACTTCTGCACGGTCTCTACGTCTTTGCCGTTATCCACCAGGCGCTCGACATTCTAACGGGCGTACAAGGCGAGTGGCGCCAATACTGTCGCAAACGTAATAGCGCGATCGAACGTGAGATTACATCGCTCCCAGAGGCACCCGAAGGGCTTTCAAAAATGGGCACCGATTTGTGGCGTCGTTGTCTTGAAAGCATTGCCGTTTGAGCAAATCTTCGACGGTCAACGGCCAGTTGACATGACCCCCTGCGGTCCGGAGCATATGGCAGTGGTCTCGCCTTTCGCGAGTGGGGCTGTCCGAGCCTTGATCAAATAAATGATAGGCGCTTCCAACTGCGGCAACAGGACGTGTCGAGGGTCCTGTCAGCTGCGAGGAAAGAAGCACTCTCCAGGTGAACACGCGTATCGGGTCGTATCCATCTGTCCGTAATCAGGGCGGCGGGGACTCTGTGTTTTCGCAGGCCGGCTCGACTATTTCTGGTGGAGACGATCCGCAAGTCCGGTCATCGGCGTCTGCGAGCCGAACCTGCGGTACTCAGGCCGGTGGCCTCCGACCAACCGTCTCGCGCTGGTCGAGACCCAGCCACGGTCGGCCCCCGCGCACCGACAGCGATCTCTCGCGGCAGGGCCGAAGTTCGCGGGCGAGCGTGGAAGCTGTCCGGCACCGCTGCGTCCGACACCGGTCGCCAAGTCGTCGTGTACCTCGCGGGAGTGCTGGTCCTGGCTCGCTCCGAGAAACAGAACGCAATCGCGACGTGGAAGACCATCCGCACCGACTCCGTCGGTGGCACGCACGACTTGCTCAACTGGCTCACGACACGGGCCCGTGGCTGCCTTACCCGATCAGAATGCCCATCAGTTGGAGGTCAGGTGGACTTGTCAAATGGTTCCTTCGTCCCCGCAACTGGATGTGGAAGCAGGTCGGTTCGCGTTGTCGCGTTCACGCGCGGGCGGACACGAACCGGAAGGATCAGCGAGACTTCCATCATGGACGCAGGAATCGCCGCGCTTCTCGGCGCTGGCATCGGCTCTGTCGCCACGCTCGGGGCGACAATTCTGAGCGGCCGTGCTCAGGCGAGGGCACAACACGAACAATGGCGTCGCCAGCATCGCCGCGATGCCTACGCCGGCTACCTCAGCGCACTCCATGATCGCGACATAGCCATGGACAGCATCCTCGACGCCCTACAGCACAGAGAATCCGACCTCAGAGACGTCGATGAGAACGTACAGCGCTTCGTCGCCCTCGCCCGCGAGGTCCATCGACGTGCGGAAGTCGTCATCCTCGAAGGACCGCACACCCTCGCCGAAGCAGCCGGTCGCATCACCCACGCTTCCGAGGAACTCTCGCAAGTCATGCGCCGCATGGTCGAGGACGCCGGGACCAGCCAAGTCTCACGGCAGGTCCCGGACCGCGCTCTCGCAGCGGAGCGCGAACGAGACCTCTACCAAACAATCAAGGACTTCCGCTTGACCGCCCGCACGGTCCTGGGAAACACGGACTGACGTCGCGCAACTGTCGACCTGGCGGCTACGAGGCAGCTTCAGCCCAGTCGATACGTGTCTTCCCACTCTTGCCGGTCACCGGGGAGCGCCACATCCGTGACCTGCAAAGCCTGCCCTGACGCGTCACAAGCGACGCCGAGCACACTCCGCTCGCCGCAGAATGGTCGCCGGCCTCTTCTGCCGTAACCTCGGGCGGGAAGTCGGCACGCAACTGGCTTGGGCAGGTGGGATGCCTGAGCTGGAGGTTGGCCTGCGCGAGACGCCGCACCGTAGGAGAGGACCGCCCAGCACCGTGGTCACTCTGTGGTGCCGCCGTTCATTCGGATGGGGAGCCGCTGCCAGTCCTCCAGGGCACCTTGGAGCAGTTGCTGCAGGCGTTCCTGACCGTCAACGATGAGTACGTGCAGGCAGGCACAGTCGGTCAGGCTCCGGTTGCCGACGACACAGACGTAGATGCCGGCGATCTGCAAGCCTCGTGCCGCTGCCGAGAGTTGGGCGTCGACGGGTAGCGGGATCCTCCGCGCCAGCTCCTGCGCGAAGACCCGCTCGATCCTGGGGCGTCCCAGCAGCCCGAAAAGACCACCTGCGGCACGGCCGACGACATCATGCAACTGGTCCTTCCCCAGCAGGATGCTGCGAGCCAGCAGGGCGAGATCCTCGCAGCCTCTCCTGCTATGGCGCTTGACCAACCTGTTCCAAGAGTCGTCCGAGGCGTAAGCGACCGCGCGCTCAGCGATGACAGCCGCGCCACCGCGCTCTACTACGTCCAAGGCCGCCCTTGCTGGCCCCTCAACCCTCAGACGCTCCCGCGCGGGCCGCGTTGGCGGTCGGGAGGCACGTGGGGTCGGGATGGCGACCCGAGATGCCGGACGACGCGGTACTCGCCGCGGCGCCTGAGCGCGCTTGACAGGTCGGCTTCGAGGCGTAGGAACGCGGCCCGCCGGCTTGCCCACATGGAGATAACAGCGAGTGTCCGGGCGACTCACTCGCCTCTTGCACAACGTGCGGTCCAGCTTCTGCGCACGACATCGATAAACCATATCGAAAGCCTGAAGACCTGCCTGGAACAGGGGCAAGCATGCCTATTTGGTCAAGCAAACGGCTTCAAACGCTCACTGACGCAGAACAGCAGCCTGCCGGTCCGGAGGCACACCATGGAATCGCTCTGGCCAAGACCGGACAGTGACGAACCAGAGCAGACTCCGGATGAACAGTTCGAAGGCGTGCTGACGCAAGCTCGAGCGGAGGAAGTGCTCCGGATCTTTCGCGAGAGCACACCGTCCCCATGATCTTGAGCATGAAGCGCATTGCCATGCTGACGCGACTAGCCGAACCGCCTCCGCAAATTGCGCCGTCGCAAACCCAGCCCCGTGCCAGCCCTTCAGGGCGGCACACCAAGGTCAGAAGCGGTCAGTGCAACCAGAGGCAGCACAGCTCGTACACCCAAGTAACACCTGGCCAGAGCCCTGTGGTGCTCCAGAGCGCCGTGGATTCCCAAGCTCAGAGCGCGAGTTCGATTCTCGTCACCCGCTCCAAAGAAAAGCCCCAGGCCAGCGGCTTGGGGCTTAGTTGTTGTCTGGACCGATCCACCATCGCGCACTACCTCAGGACCACTTTGACCGTCTTCGGCTGCTCCGAGCCCTTCACATGAGCGAGCACCGGACCATCCCGTCCAGCCTGTCGCCACCCCTTTCCGCCGCTCGAGATCCGCGTGCTGATAGATCTAGGTGGCCTTCTCGGGCTGCCCGGCCCGGGCCATCGCGTCCTTGAGCATCGTGCTCTGGAGGGGGCCGGCGCCCGGGGCGAAGTGAGCGAAGACGGGCACGCGGTCAGCCCGTGGCCGGTTCGGGGCCGTAGTCCGCCTTGAATCCGCCCAGGCCGTCCGCGAGGTGTGCCAGCCAGCCGCTCGGGGAGTACGGCTGGGGCGGGTCGACCTCCATACCCAGCTCCGCCAACGCGAGGGCGTATTCGGATTCTTCGAGGGCGAGGGCGAGCAGTTCGTGCAGCTCACCCATGAGGTGGGCGACCAGCTGCGAGTCCGTGGTGACGGCGTAGTCGCCTACGGCCGCGTCGTGGTCCGGGAACTCGTCCGGCATGTCCTGCGAGAACCAGCCGCCGAGAAACTGGCCGAGCTCAGGGAAGCGGGCGTGCCACTCCCAGTGGGTACGAGGGACGGACGGGTGCGGGACCTCGCCCTCCTCGATCGACCGCTTCAGGTGGTCCGCAATGACGAACAGCCATCCCTGGATTGCCGATTCGGGCAGGCCGATGTCAGGCACGGGGTAGAACTCACCGAGGCTCAGACGCAGCCGGCCCGGTGGGTTGCGGGCGTACTCGCGGATCTGCTGTTCGGCCGCGGCCAGGGCCCAGGGGCGGGTGTGCCAGGTGTGGCGCAGGTACGCCTGCAGAGCCTCGCTCAGCTCGCTCGGCTCGTCGTCGGCCGGCATACCGGCGTACGCGCTGATCACCTGGTGCAACTCACCGTAGCGGCGGTCGAATTCGAGCGGCTTCATGGACACGGCGCTCAACCTCTACAGATAGATCGGGACGGTGGTGAGCACGACGAAGCCGTGCGGACTGTTCGGATCACGCTTGAGGACGACGCGTGCCGCGCGCACATCGACGGGCTCGCGCCCTGCGAGCATCATTGCTTGCAGCAGTACACGACCGACGGGCGCCTCGCGGGAGGGCCAGGTGGCCTCGATAGCGAGGCGGGCGCGGGTGCCCTGGGCGAGCCAGCGGTGAATGTTCTGCTCGTTTCCAGTCACCGCCTGCTGGGTGGCCCACTGGGCGGTTTCTCGGTCGGGGTAGGTAGCCGATCGGGTCCGTGCGGTCATGTCTGTCCACTTCAGCTTGCGTCGAACGACCAGATGAGGCCAATTTCGTCATCGGACACCGCGAGGAGCCCGAAGTCCCAGACGTACTGGCTCAGAGGCCAGCAACCGGATACCCGCTCATAGAAGTCCGGATTCTCACCGCCATGGCGAGTGTTGGTGAAGAATGTCGATCCGTCAGGAAAGCGCGAAAGGATCGCCTCCGCGTGGCATTCCATCCCGGCTCTGCGCTCGGCGAAACCATGTTGCCTGGTCACGTTCATCTCATTCGTGGCCAGCATCACGAGGAGGCGCACCACCGCGCGGCGTGGAATCTCGAAGAGTCCGCTTCGCCACTCCGCAGCGCCGGCCTCGTCCACCGGCGGAACGCGGAACGGGAAGGCGGGGTCCTCCAGGAACTCCGGTTCCCCCACTTCCGGGTCCTTGCCTCGCCACCCCCGGGGATCTGCCACCTCCCTGCGCATGATCGCGGCGACGTCGGGCAGCCAGTTCTCCCCAGTTCGCGGACCGACAGCGATGAATGAGTACCGATGGCGGTACATCTCGACTGCGGCCGACCACATATCGGCATCCAGACACGCCGACGGTCCGCAAGTCGGGTCGTGGTCGGCTTGGCTGTGCATCCGGGACCTCTCACTTGGGCATCGAGCTGAAGACGATATACGGCGGGTTCAAGTCCGGTTTATACAGGAGACGTATCGCGACTCCCTTGGTGTCTTCTACCTTCGAGGGCTTGCCGTCGTCGCCCACGGTCGAGCCCCTGCCGGTGACCGCATCGCCGACGAGAGGCCCCTGGACGGGGATGGACTTCGTCCCGATCTCCTTCGTCGGGTCCGGCGGGTCCTCGTTCAGCCACTCATCGATCTCAGCCGTATTTTCGCGGAGGCAGTACTGCGTGTATCGCTGAGCGGACTCGACGTCGACATAGGTAGATGCGCCAGGAATGTTGTACTCGCCGCTCTGCTTCCGCTCATCTCGAAGCCGCTGCAACAACTGCTCATCGGTCTTCCCCACGTGTTTGTCGATGGCGTGCGCTCCGCCCACACCCTCCATCGCCGCGAGGTCCACCGAGTACTTGTAGGGGAACTTACTCTCCGGCAGTTGCCAGCTGTGCTCCTTCTTGAACTCATTCAGGGAGCGCGCACCGAACCCCTGCGCCCGAGCCCGTTCCGCCTGGAACGTGGGCACGCTCTGGAGCGCTTCATCAAGTTCGAACTCAAGCATGGCCAGCTTGCCGGCGGCATCGCTGAACGCCTCGTGATAGGCCGCGACCGCCGCGTCCATGGCCGCCTTGTCCATATGGGACCGGAAGGTCAGGACGACCTCCGCGACCACGAGCCCGGCCACGAGCCTGGTGAGTTTGGTGAGATCGAGGCCCGAGGTGAGGTCCTTAACCGTCTTGTCCGTGGCCTCCTTGGCCAGGCGCGTGGTGGTTTCCGTAGTCTTCTGGCCCACGTCCGCAAGATCGTCGAACAGCTTCTGAATCACGTTCGCACTCTTGTCGAGGACCTCGATCACAGGGCGCCTGGTGGCGGGGTCCATTTTCCCGTGGGTCTTCCAGCTCCGGGCGCCCTTCTTGGGAGTCACCTCGGCCCGCTGATCACGGACCTTCCCCCAGGCCGTGGTTCCCCAGATCGTCTGGCAGAAAGCCTTCATCGCGGCCTGCCATTCACCATTGCCTGTGGGGTCGGTGATGTAGGAGATCGCGTCCGTGAAGTCGTCCGCCGCCTTCTTCACGTCCTCGGAGGCGATCCGCCAGGCCCCAGCGATGTCGCGGAACTCTTCTTCCTTGACGCCCGGCGTTTTCTCGTGGATGCGGCCGAGTCTCAGCCCTTCGTCGACCACGGGTTTCATGATGAACATGAGGAAGTCCGGGACCTCTCCGAGGATTCCCGAGATCGCCCACGAGTCGTGGTACTCGCCCTCCCCCCGCCACCTGAGGTCGTTCGGCGGACCGTACTTGGGCACGGTGGCGATCACCGCTGGAGGCTGCCTCTCCTCCGGTGGAACCCCCTTGCCCTTGCTCGCCGCCCAGTCCGCCAGTGCGTAGTTGTTGGCAGTCTGTGTGAAGCCCACCGACACACCGCCCACCGACACCACGCTCTTCGCCCAGAGCTCCAGGAACTTCCCGGCGACGATGCCGTACCGGTCTGCGAAGGAGTCCGCGCCCCAGCCCGTCCCCGCGGACTGGCTGTACTTGTCCAGCGTGTCCGTCAACGTCTTCGCCTTCTTGTCATAGGCGAACTGAGCGTCGCGCACGACGAGCGAGGTGAAGTAGAGGTGCTGAGGCTGCACATCGAAGCGGCCCACACCTTGGTTGGGTGGCGCGGTCTTGGCCTGGTCGCGTTCCCGCTGTCGCTGCTTGCCGGAAGGCAGATCAGGCATCAGGCCGCACCCCAGCCCCGCAGTACCGCCCGGTGTGCCGCCGCGTAGTTGATCTCACCGTTGACCACGACGTCGTGCAGCCACGCCTGGGCCGCCTGAAGGTCCGCCGCGGACCGGTCCCACTCGTCCAACTTGTCGATGAACACCTCGCGGGCTTCGCCCTCCCAGGTCAGGACCACCTTCTCGGCACGCCGGTAGAGCAGATCCAGCTGGTCGTTGAGGCGCTTGAGAATGTCCTCAAGATCTCCGGAAAGTTCCTGCAGCGTCGCGAAGTCGACGGCTATTTCGTCGTCCGCCATACCTCCCCCGTTCAGAAGTCGTCCGTCGGAGTATGAGTTCTCAGAGGTCGGAGAGCGTGCTGCGCGGCACGGCGGGCGCCTCGGTGTTCGGCGTCGACAGCGCGTCCGCTTCGCGCTCCACATCCGTCTCGACCTGGACCTTCTGTAGCTGCGCCATGATGTCCAGGTCCTGCTCCGAGAACCCGTCCCGGCTCAACCGCACGGCCTGTTCCAGAGCCTGGATGACCATGCGGATACGTACGGCGTCCTCGGCCGCGCCGCGGTGAAGGTCCCGGTAGGCACGGGCGGCCGGCCCCTGCCATCCCGCCTCGATCCGGTCGACGATCGCGTCCATGCGTCTGACCTGCTTGTCCAGGGAGTCCTGCATACCGTCGAGGTCATCGGCCAGGTCTGTCAGCTGCTCGGCCTGCGCCCGAAGTCGTGGTTGTCCACCTGCGCCGCTCATCGCATCCCCCGGTCCGTGGTCGTCAACGTCACTGCCGCACTGGTTACTTGGCACCCCGCGTCACCCTAACAACTTCGCTTCAGACCATGACGGCAGAAAAGGGACACAGGTCGTCCGGTGCGCCTACCCCCATCGACATCGACTTCGTAATGCCCCCACCATCCCTGCCCTCACCCCGGGAGCGTTGCCCGGCAACCGGGCGGAACGTTCGCCAACAGGACACACACGACCGAAGTCGCCGACAATGAGGAGGCGTTCACCGCCCTCATCCGGCTGGCCTGGTCCCCGGGAAGGCCGACGCCTGGAAGGTCAACGGCAACGCCGGGAACAGCCGGGCCCGCCGTCGGCTCCACCGGGCTTGCGCCCGCCGTCCAGCAGCAGGTCCCCGTAGATAGACCCCGCCCCACCGTTGCTGATCCGCCCGCGCGCACGGCTCCAGCATCTCCGCTGCGAAGTCCTCCAGATCACACCGCAGCCAACTCCCCACTCAGCACACGGCAGGCGGGACCTTGAAGACACGACCAAGTAGGGCTTGGTCCCGTGCCATCCCTGATGGCATGTCTTCTTGATCGGTGGTGCAGGTAACCGGCTCTCTTCCATTTCGTCCAATCGAAGTCCAGCCCCGTCCCAGCCCTTCAGGGTGGTACACCAAGGTCAGAAGCGGTCAGTCCAACCGGAGCCAGCACGGCCCGTAGACCCAAGTAACACCTGGCCAGAGCCCTGTGGTGCTCCAGGGCGCCGTGGATTCCCAAGCTCAGAGCGCGAGTTCGATTCTCGTCACCCGCTCCACGACGAAGGCCCAAGTCAGCGACTTGGGCCTTGTTTGTTGTCTGGACCTGTCTAGGCGTCTCGTGCCCGTTCCGTACACAATGCCCGATCGTCCGGGCCGGTTTCAGCCTTCTTGGACTTCTCGTGCTCCGTGCGTACGCGTGCGTCGATCGAAGCAGGCCGGCGCGACAGCGGCGGCCCATCGTGCACGCGAGCGGTTCAGTGTCGGCTGAGCAGGTTCAGGGTGTTGGTCGCGTCGTCGACGAAGTAGACGCGGTCGGGGTTTTCGGCGACCGCGAGACCGAACAGCGCGCCCGCTCCCGGCGGCGTGCCGCTCCTGTCGAGCGTGCGTACCGCCACCTGGGCGCCGCCCGGGGTGGTCTCGACGATGTTGCCGTCACCGGCGTTGACGGTGAGGATGTGGCCGTTCGGAGCGATTGCCAACCCGAGCGGGCCGTTGAGGTGCTGGTCGGTGGTGACCACTCGGCCGGTGCCGGCACTGGTGTCCCGCTTCAGCGCGTCCGGGATCGCGGTGATGCGGTTGTCCTCGGTGTCCGCCACGTAGAGCGTCCCGTCCCGCAGCCCGACACCCGTCGGCCCGATCACGAGGGCCGCCGGGTCGGTCTTCTGCGCGAAACCCGAACCGATCACGGTCGTGGCCACGCGGGTCGGCGGCCGGTCGTCATGGCGGTGCAGGGTGATCCGCAGCACGGTGCCCCGCCGCACGACGTCGCCGCCGCCGGCCACCGTACCGTTGAGCACGTTGGTGACGAACAGATCGGTTTTGTCGCCGTGGCTTTTCGCGGTCATGTCCCAGGGACCGTTGATCCCCTTGCCGCTGAAGGTCTCGCGGACCTTGCCATGCTTGTCCAGCACGATCAGGCACCCGGCCTTCGCCGTGGCGGACGTGCCGTCGGTCGTGGGCAGGCTCCCCACGACCACCCAGCCGCCCGGCAGGATGGACAGTGCGGTCGTCAGCCCCACGCCCCCGGGGCACGGTCCCGGCAGCTTTCTCGGGTCGATCTGAGCGAAGAGTCTGGTCTCGCCCTTGGGACTGATCTGCACGAGCGTGGTCCCCGTGCCCTGCTGGTTCGCGGCGTTGTTGAAGTTGCTGACCAGCACGTTGCCGCGCCGCAGATCACCGGCGCTCTTCTCGACCAGGGCGGTGCCGTACGGGTTCACGTCACCGTTGGCCGGAACCGTCGACGCGATCGTGGAGACGTTGTGCAGCGGCCCGAGGAACGGCTTCCCGTCCCCGCCCATCGGCGCGGCTGATGCCGTCTGGCCCACCGTCACAATCGCTGTCACTGCGGTGATGGCCACCGCTGCGAGACGCGAACCGAAATCAAGCCTCATCAGAGTCCTACCTTCGCAGCGTCGTGGGGCCGTCCTGCGGCCTCATCGACGGTCACAGAGAGTTGCCAGTCATCACATAAACGAACCCCGTGGCGCGTCGCACGTCAGAGCGAGCCGGATGTGTGACCCGCGCCGCTGTTCGAGTCAGGCCGCCGGTGCGCCGGAGTGACGGCCGAATGTCCGTGACGGGTACACGTGTCCCTCTGCCTCGTCCGTGCCCGAGGGGGCGGTGATCCGCGGTCAGCAGCGGGCGCCAGACCGAGCCCAACGGTCTGCGCGAACGTAGAAGCGAACCTTCGGCATGCCTGCCGCGGGACGGGCCGTACGCCATTTCCGGCCGAAGGTGGTGTCCCGGAGGGCCGCACCCCGCATGCGCGGGGAACCGCCGTAGGGCTTCAAATCTCGTGTAAGCGACCGCGTCGGGAACAGCCGGTCTGGCCTGCACAGTTGGATCGACCGAGGGGCCGGCGTCACGCGGGCGGGGGACACGGAGACCACGAGGTCGTCCGTCCCACCAGGATCCGGGCCCCGGAATCGCGGTACGCCCGCCGAGCGCTCGGACCAAGACGTATTTCTACAGAAGGACTTCTTTTCATGACCGACCGGCCTTTGACGCTCATGGCAGTACACGCCCACCCCGACGACGAGGCCATCCGGGGCCGACGCACAGGCTCCCGGTGATGACCCGCCCGCCCAGGTCGGCGTCGTACCGGCTGGTGGGGTCAGGGTTTGCGGGCCCGTGCCTGGACGAGGAGGCTTTCGCGGACGGTGGTGTGGCGTTGGTCGAGGTGGTCGTGGAGTGCGCTGGTGAGGGAGTCGAATTCCTCGATGGTGAGCGAGGTGTGGTGCAGGAGGCGGTCGCGGAAGAGGTGGGCGAAGGAGAGGAGCAGGGTCTGGTAGCGGTCGCCCGGATGCCAGTAGTAGGTGTGGGCGGTGGCCTGGACATCGGTGAGGCCGGCTTCGCGCAGGAGACCGGGCAGCCGGGCGCCGATGTGGACGTCGCCCCCGAAGACCCCGGCGAGCAGGTCCTTGATGCGGTTCCACGCAGGGTGGGGCGGGTCGCACTGCCACGTCGCCCAGTCGAACTCCTGGACCGCGACCCACCCGCCGGGTCTGACGGCGGCAGCCATGGAGCCCAGAATCTCGCGGGGGCCGGTCGTGTTGATCAGCAGCAGTCGGCAGTGGGCCAGGTCGTACAGGGCGTTCGCCTCGGCGGCGGGCGGCAGGGCTTCGTGGCGGATCTCCACGTTGCCGAGGCCGAGTTGGCTGACGGACTCGCGGGCCCAGCCGGTCATCCGGTGGTCGGTGTCGAGGCCCGTGACCGATCCGGTGGGGCCGACTCGTTCGCTGAGAAGATCGAGGATGCCCAGGGGGCCGCAGCCCAGGTCCAGCGCGTCCGCGTCCGACGGCAGGGGAATCGTGTCGATAAAGGCGGCGGCGGCCGGTCGCAGGAGTGCGCACTGGGCGAGGAGACGTTCACGCTCGGCACAGGAGGACCCGAGCAGATAGTCGGGGGCCTCCGGAGGATCTACGTCGCGTACGGCGGCCGGTGCTCTGCTCACGTGGTTCCTCGATTCGCCTCGCACGACCATCGCCGCACACAACACATAGTGATCACTTCGTCACGGATAGCAGTATCCTGGCGGTGAGCGCTCTGGCAAGCGCGCCTGCGGGAAAAGGCCCACGCCCCCTTCTGTCGCAGGCACTTCCGAGTGGGCGCGGACCGGGCCGTCGGCGTTCCCGGCGACTCCGACCGCCCCGCGCCCCCCGGGGCAAGCCCCAGTCCGGTGACAATCCGACCCGCCGGGACGGCGCGCGATCGTCGCCGTCCGCTTCAGCACCGCCGATTACCGTTGTCGACCAGACCGAGGATGTTCGTGCCTTCCCCCACTCTCCAGCCTGGAACCGAGTCGGCGCCGCGCGGCCTGAATCCTGCCGCGATGGTCTTCTCCTCCGCGGCAACACGCATGCTGCTGAGCGGTGACGGCATGACCACCCCCCTTCTGCAGGCGCTCGTTCACGGTCCCCTGCGGGCGCGAGCAGACGGCGTACGGACCGTCGGGCCGACCGTTCTCCCGCCCGGCATCGGCGAAGCCCTGCGCCCCGACATCCGCGACCACTGCCTCCTGCGCCGCTCCCGCCTTCTGACGGTCACGGGACAGACCGTGTCGGAGAACACGGTCGCGGCCCGCTCAGGAGTGGACCCGCGCGTCGACAAGGCGGTCACCGACCCCTCGCAACCGGTCGGATTCGCGCTCGCCGAAGCCGAGGTGGTCCTGCGCAGGCGCATCGTGCACGTCGGCCGGGCCACCTGGCCGGACGGCACCCCGTGTGCGGTCAAGACCTACACCCTCGACAGTGACGGCCGACCGCTTCTGTGTATCCGGGAACTGTTCAACCCCTTCATCGTCGACGCGGCCGTACGCGTGAAGGAACTGACGGAGACGGAGCCCGTTCGCGCCCGTAGTAGCGGGCCAACGGTGATGTCGGCACCCACCGGCTCGTAACGCAGGGTTTCCTGCATCTGCCGGACCCGTGGATCGTTCCCCTGAACGACCGCGACAGCAGCGGGCCGCGGCGTTCGTGACGGCGGCACAGCTCCGTCCCGAGGAATCGGCCGACCGGTCGGGCCGGTGCCAGCCGGCGGTCAGGGACGCCGGGATGATCTCCCGCGCCGACCGGACCGTGTGCGCGAAGGCGGCCGGATCGCGGCCGATGCGTTCGGCGCCGGCGCGCATGACGCCGGACAGCTTTTCCACCGCGAGGTGCACGTCGTTCACGGTGAGCGCTTTGGCCACCTTCGCTGGCGAGCCAATGCTGACGGCCGGTCACTTACTCGCGACGGCAGGCGCCGCGAGCCGCGCCTTCAAGCCTCTACGACGACACGGCGTGCTACGCGCGCTCTCGGCACGCCGCATGGGACGGATGCGATGAGCCGCCGACGTAGGTGCTCATGCCTGGTTACCCGTGCGAGTGCCCCGAACCCATCCAGGCCCAGCCCCATCCCAGCCCTTCAGGGCGGTACACCAAGAGCAGAAGCGGTCAGTCGGTGGCCTGCGCCGCAGGTCATGGGTGGGCAGGGCTGTGTGCGCGAACGGTTGGCGGAGTTCTGCCGGATGAGTTCAGCACGAAGAGCTCGTAACACGATCACGATCCGGGCTTCTCGCGGCGTGTCCACGCACACGCGGGTCGTTGGCGGGGCGCGCCCCGACGGCGCGATGTCCGTCGGGGCGTGCGGCAGGGGTTCGGGTTCAGGCGTTGTAGCCGCCGTGGGCGTCCAGCACCGCGCCCGTGACGTACGACGCGGCGGGGCTCGCCAGGAAGGCGATCGCCGCGGCGATCTCGTCGGGGTGCCCCACGCGTTGCAGGGACAGCGAGCTGAGCAGGGCATTGAGGGTCTCGGGGTCCGGCGGTTGCATGCCGCCCTCCATCAGTCCGGCCTCCACGACGTTGGCCGTGATGTTCCGGGGCCCGAGGTCGCGTGCGACGCCCATGGTGTACCTCTCGATCCCGGACTTGGTCGCCGAGTAGTCGGCAAGGCCGGGGACGCCGACCCGGGAGCCCAGTCCGGAGCTCACCGTGATGATGCGGCCGCCCGTGCGCAGCACTCGGGAGGCGGCCCGGATGACGGCGATCACGCCGAGGTAGTTGGTGGCGTGCATCCGGTCCAGTGCGGCGGTGTCGGCGTCCGGGTCGTCCACCGTGCCGGCCACGGAGATCGCCGCGTTGTTGACGAGGATGTCCAGGCCGCCGAAGTGCGCCACCACGTCATCAATCAGCGCCGGCGCCTGACTCGTGTCCGCCTGGTCGGACTTGAAGGCGACAGCCTTCGCTCCCTTGCCGCGCACCTCGTCGACGACAGCCTGCGCCTGCTTCTCGGAGCTGACATAGGTGAAGGCGACGTCTGCGCCCTGCTCGGCCAGCAGTCGTACGGTCGCGGCTCCCAGTCCGCGCGACCCCCCGGTGACCAGGGCGACCTTGCCCATGAGTGGCTTGCTCATTCTTCTCACCTCGCTGATTGACCCATCCTGACAGTCGCAACGTTAATTGTTACGACCGACTGTTGCAACCTTCACTGTTACGACTGGGCTGTCGTAACATGAAGCGTTGCGGCCGAGAGGAGGAAGCCATGAGCGCCAACAGCAGGCTGACCGTCGCCGCCCACGCGCTGGCCTGGATCGGCCTCTATCAGCGCCAGGGCCACGAGGTCGCCACCTCCGAGCAGATCGCGACCAGCGCGCACACCAACCCGGTGGTCATCAGACGGCTGCTCGGCGAGCTGCGCAGGGCCGGGCTCGTGGAGTCCCGGCGGGGCGTGGGCGCGGGTTGGTCGCTGGCACGCGAGTTGGAGTCGATGACCCTTCTCGACGTGTACGAGGCAGTGGAACCCGGCCCGCTGTTCGCAATGCACCGCACCACCCCGGACCAGGGATGCGTGGTGGGGCACGGCATCCAGCCGGCAATGCAGAGCATTTACGAGGGCATCGAGGAAACTCTGAGGAACGAGCTGGCCCGCGTCACGCTCGAGAACGTACTCCGGGACGTACTCGCGGCTACGAGCTCGTAACTTGATCTTGTTGATGTGCCCTGGTCCGGCGTGACCGATGTGGCGGTTCCGCCGTTCGGGAGGCTGTGAGCACCCGGCCATGGAGAGTTCCGTCCTTGGCCATGTGGGCCAGGCGGGTCACGTCACAGGCCGGCAGCTCCTGGCTGACGGGCGGTTCAGAAGCTCGATGATTTCGTTCGGCCGCATGGTTCGGTTCCTCCCCCTCAGCGCAGTTGCTCGGCCAATCCGACCATGATGCCCTCCGGGCCGCGGACGTAGCAGAGCAGATAGCTGTCCTCGAACCGGGCGATCTCGCCCACGAGTTCGGCGCCGTGAGGGCGCAGGCGGGCAACGGTCTCCTCGATGTCGTCGACGGCGAACATGACGCGGTGCGTGCCCAGAATGTTGTGCGGCCGGTTGCGCGGCCCGGCGCTGATCACCGCGGGGCTGCGGTACTTCGCCAGCTCCAGTCGGCTGTGCCCGTCCGGGGTCCGGAGCATCGCGATATCGCAGCGGACGCCGTCGAGTCCGACGCACTGGTCGGCGACGAGGCCCTTCACCTCCGCCCGGCCCTCCAGCTCCATACCGAGTTCCACGAAGAACCCGATGGCTGCATCCATGTCCTCGACGACGATGCCGACGTTGTCCATCCGCTGAATCGCCATGCTGGTTCTCCTTCTTCCTCGTGCGGCCGGTGGTGGCCGCTGATGCCCCTGGGACGGAGCCGGTGGCACGTTCTCGACATCCTCAGCCCCCCGAACTCGGACACCAGCCACAGCGTGCCGTCCCCGATTGGTTCACGGTGCCGGGTCCACCTTTGGCGGGTGGGGTTCCCCGTGGTGCTCTTCCGTCGTGCCCGGTGCCGCGGACGGCGGCCGGGGTTCGCACCTTCGAATCCTGTCGGAGGCACTGCGCTTTGCTGCTCTGACCTGAGGTTCTCCCGAGGAGGCGCTTCGTTCGTGCTCGGGCTCCTCGCCCGAGGTGAGGGGCAGGGCTTTCGAGGCCGTTCCGTGGAGCCCGTACAACCCCCGGGGCCCTTCAGCGGTCACACCTGCACCGAGCGATACGTGTACGGGGTCGGGAGCTTGGCAGGATCCGGCCCCCCGGCATGTCGTCGGCTCGGAATACCGAATCGGACAGCCGTCACGGCGTCCGGCGTGCCGTAGGAGAAAAAGACACGCATGCAGCAGAACCTTCGCACCGTCCTCGCGACCACCGCCTCGGCCGCCCTCGTCAGCGGGCTGCTTCTCGCCGCCGGGGGCAGTGCCGTCGCAGCGCCGTCCGGGATGCAGGGCGACTTCAACGGCGACGGTTACCGCGATCTCGCGATCGCCGCGCCCCTCGGAAAGATCAGTGGAAAGGCGGGGGCCGGGTACGTGGCCGTCGTCTACGGCACCAAGAACGGGCTCGACAAGTCCAAGCGCAC
Source organism: Streptomyces panacea (assembly GCF_040560175.1). Lineage (NCBI taxonomy): Bacteria > Bacillati > Actinomycetota > Actinomycetes > Kitasatosporales > Streptomycetaceae > Streptomyces > Streptomyces panacea. Next base: position 54,883 of record NZ_JARJHW010000002.1, on the reverse strand, counting down.
CATCATCAGCCAAGCCACCACCGGTATTCCGGGAACACCGGAGACGAGTGACTACTTCGGCGACCGTCTCACCACCGGTGACCTCGACGGTGACGGGTACACCGACCTGGTGGTCGGCGTGCACGGCGAGCGGATCGGCAGCACCGACTCCTTCGGCGTCCTCACCGTCATCTGGGGCGGCGCGAGCGGGCTGAAGTCCGCCGTCGACATTTCGGCGCCGCTGCCCAAGTACCGGAACGAACTTGGCTGGGGCCTGGCTTCCGGTGACTTCGACGGGGACGGGCGGACCGACCTGGCCGCCGTCAATATCGCCGCACCCGAGCTGAACATATTCAAGGGACCCATCTCCCGGACCGGCAAGGCGGCGGGTCTCGTCGGTATCGACACGTTGACCCAGACCGGCATCAACGCCGACAAGATCGTCGCGGGGAATGTCAACGGCGACGGCGCGACCGACCTCCTGGTCATGGGCCAGGAGGAGAGCGGCGACGCGTACCGGACCCGCAGCGTCCTCTACAAGGGGAGCACGACCGGTCTCAAGGCGTCGAGCAAGGTCGCCGGGGGCTACGAGGCCGTCATCTCCGATGTCGACAAGGACGGTTACGGCGACATCGTCACCGGCAACTTCATGGAGAAGTCCGCCGACGAACCGAACGGCGGTCTGGGAGGCGCGATCACCGTGACGTACGGTAGCGCCGCCGGGCTGTCCACCCGTACGCCGGTCCGTATCACCCAGGACACCACCGCGGTTTCCGGCACCGCCAAGAAGGGTGACCGCTTCGGGTGGAGTCTGGCCGCGGGTGACACCAACCGCGACGGCTACGCGGACATCGCGATCGGCGCACCGGCCGAGGCCACGGGGAGCAAGCGGGCCACGGGTACGGTCACCGTGCTGCGAGGCTCCGCCAAGGGGCTGACCGGCACCGGTTCCAAGAGCTTCACGCAGGACACGGCGGGTGTACCGGGTGCGGCCGAGGCCGACGACCAGTTCGGCTCCTCCGTCGAACTCACGGACAGCAACAACGACGGCCGCGCCGAGCTGATCGCCGGCGCCTTCGCCGAGAACGAGGGCGCGGGTTCGGTCTGGCTCTTCAAGTCCGGTACGAGCGGCATCACCGCCACCGGTTCGACGTCCTTCGGCGCCGCCTCGGTCGGCGGGCCCGCCGGTCTGTCGTACTTCGGCGACGTCCTCGCCGGATAGCAGCCCAGGGCCTGTCTCCGACTTCACGTTGATCGGGCCGCGTGCGAGGGTGGTGGCCATGCCGCAGCATGGCCACCACCTCCGATCCTTCGGGCCGGCCCCGACGCGCTTCGCGGCGTGCCTGGAGACAGCTGACCCGGCTCTGGAGCACGCCTTGGCCGACGAGGTGACGCTCTGTGGGATCCCGCGGCGCCAGGTGACGGTGTATCGGCATCTGTTCGTCGCAAAGAAGTCCGGGACCTGCTCGGACTGCCGGGTGAAGGCGGTTGCCGCCTCGTCCAGGACCTGAGTCGGGACCTTCCCGGCGAGCGGGAGTCCTTGGCCGTCGGTGGTCGCGTCCGGATCGCAATGGCTACGAGGTGAAGCGCGGCCTCGTGGGCGGCGATCGTGAGTTGTCCACTTCGCATGGCCAGGCCGCGCCACCCTGGCCCGAAGGCTGCGGGATGACGGCGCCGCCTCGAAGGGCGGAGCGTCGCCGGCCCGGCCGGTCGGCCGGCCGACTTGCCCGTGCTCCGTCACAGACGCGCATGCCACCGCCCCGGAGCCTCGGTCGGCGTGGACGTCCCTGGGGCACCGCTCCACGACGAACCCCCGGGCCAACGGCCCGGGGGTTGTTTGTTTCCAGACCTCGCCAGGCGTCTCGTGCCCATTCCCTGGCCTACAGGGCTACGGGCTACTTCACGTCGACGTAGTCACCCACGGCGCTGACCGCCGCGGTGGACGCGATACCCGCGTAGGTGAAGCGGTAGTAGCCGTCGGTGGACGCCGTGACCGTGGTCTTCAGCGCGCCGCCCGTGGCCGACTTGATTCCCTTGACGTTGGTGTAGTTGGTGGTGCCCGCCTTGCGGAACTGGAGCACGACCGACTGGCCGCTGAGTCCCGCGTACTTCTTCGTCTCCCAGTCGGCACGGGTCAGCGCGCCGGTGACGGTGATGGTCTTGCCCTTCACCACCGGCTCGGGGGACGCGTTGACCGTCAGCTTCGACATGCGCTGCAGGCTGAAGCCCTTGGCGTTGTCCTTCTGGACGTAGTCGAAGTCCGTGGCCTGAGCGAGCGCCCAGACTTTCCAGCCGCCGGCCAGACTGTTCACCAGGTCGTAGTTGGCGTCGATCGTGAAGGTCTGCTTGCAGGTGGAGGTCGTGACGTTGACCTTGGTGCAGACGGCCTCGTCCTCGTTGGGCACCACGCCGCCGTCAAGGTCGTCGATGGTCGAACCGCGCCAGACCATCGCGGCTGCCCACTCGATGCCCGAGTCGTCCGTGGCGGTGAAGCTGACCGTGAAGGTCTTCTTCGTGGTCGCACCCATGACGACGGGCTTGCCGCCGTTCACGACCGCGTTCGAGATGGTGGTGTCTCCGCTGACATCGTCGGCCGGAACGACCGCCGCGTCGGCCTTGATGCCCCGCGTGAACGAGGAGACGGTCTTGCTGTCATCCGCCTGCGCCGCCGGGACGGCGAGAGCGGAGAGGGCCAGGGCGCCTGTCACTACGGCGACAGAGGCACGAATGCGCATGTGTTTCCCCACGTCTGCAAAAAGGGGCGCACGGGACGCCCAATCCAGTCGGTCTCCGGAGTCCGCTGACTCCACTGATCAGACATGGAGAACCAGTGAATAGTTGCACGACCCCGTGAAGTTTCTTCCAGTACCCGTTTTATGCGGGCCATTACGGAGTCCGTCACCTGTAGCCATTGATCGACCGCGGGTAACGAATCAAGAATTGCAGATTACGGGTTACGGAATACCGTACGTCGGCTTGATGAACGACGGGCGTCGTATAGCGGCTTTCAAAGCGGCTTTCATATCTGCCGCGCCCCTGATTCTCGTCACCCGCCCTATGGCGAAGACCACGAGGGTGACCAGCACGCCGGGAGGCCGCCGAGCGGCGGGCCGTCACCGGGCAGGTGAAACGGCGCTCGTTCAACTCCGGCCGGAAATCGCTTCCGTCCTGCGCGGTTCGACCCAACAGAGCGCACATGAAGGGCACTTCATACCCGATGTCGTACTACGGTGGGGAGCATGGGGCATCACCACAGCGACAAACCCTGGCGGGTCAGGGTGGACGACGCGGACGGGACTCCCTGTGGTGCCGGGGTGTTGCTCGACGAATGGCATGTCCTCACCTGCGCGCACGTCGTGAGGAAGGTGGGGGCCGCGCCTGGCGGAAGCGCCGCCGATCTTCAGATCACCAGTGTGGCCTGCCGCCAGGAATGGACCCGCACCGCACGGGTGGCCCCGGGGTCCTGGGTGCACAGGGACGGGACCCACCGAGGCGACGTGGCGCTGCTCCGGCTGGACGAGCCGGCCGACTGCGGCACACGTACCACCCTGTGGCGGGTGCCCCTCTCCGGTGGCACCGTGAGCGTGTACGGCTTCCCGGACGCGTCCGGGACGTTGGGCATGGGGGCGGAGGCCGAACTGGCCGGCTCCGGCGGCCGGGAGGGCGAGTGGGGCCTGCTCAACCAGGTGCGCCCCGGCGGTCCCTGGATCGAGCCGGGCTACTCGGGTGCCGGAGTGGCTGTCACCGGTGAGGGCGAGTTCAAGGGCCGCGTCATCGGGATCGTGGTGGCCGACTACGTCGACGGCGACGCCCACGCCGCCTGGATGCTGCCGACCGAGACCATCCAGGCGTACCTGCCGCAGATCGAGCCGTTCACCGATGGCGTCCCCACCAACGATCTCCGTCCCCCCGACACGCCGTGGCCTGACGATGTGCTGGACGACTCGCTGCGGCTGGCCCTCACCCAGGAACTCACCCGGTTGCTCGACGGGGAGTGGGCGGGCGCGGTGGTCGTCGGTACCGGCGCCGCGACCGGGGCGGGCTCCTCATGGCTGATGCGCCTGGTGGATACCGCCGATCCCGCGGCCAGGCCCAGCCTGTCGGACGCCGAACTCACCGGGGCGCCCGGGGACACCGTGCTCGGGCTGGGCGCGATTGACGCGGCTTACAACGCCCGGGACAAGAGCGTCGAGGACGTACAGGGCTATCTCGTAAGGCGGTTCGGGCTTCCGGGCGGCGGCGACAGAGAGATCGTCCACCAACTGCTGCGCCGCCGCCCGCCCGCCTGCCTGGTGGTGGGCAGCATCGACCGGGCCGAGGACCCCGACGAACTGGTGCGGCGGCTGCTGGGGCCGCTGGCGGCCCATGCCAGAACTCGCGGCCTCCGTCTCGCCCTGGGCTTCGAGAACCAGCCGCCGTCCGGCATGTCGTACGAGGTGTCCCTCGACGCCGAACAGCTCACCGCGACCGTGCCCGGCAGCGTGACCGCCGAGGCGGTCGAGGCGGCCGTCCGACAACTGACGGCCGAGGAGGACGCGGCGGCCCTGCTACAGGCCGAATCGGGGCTGACGTTCTTCGCCGCGCCACGGTTGCCGATCGCCGCCGCGCCGCGCCTGCGGGTGCGTACAGCCGTAGCTCGGGGCGCCGAGCCCGATCACGAACTCGCCGCGATCCATCTCCACGCCTCGGCGGCCCGCGCCGAGGTCGCCCGCTTCGAGCGGGAGCTGGGGCAGATGATCACCACCGTCGAGGATCTGCGCAGGACCCTGGATGTGCACCGTGTGCGGGCCGCGCGGTACTTCGGCGACGAGGACCTGGCGCTCGGCGACCTCTACGCGCCTGCGGCCCGCGAGCTGCGGACCCCGCCGATCGATCTGACGGCGGCACGGAAACGAGTCAGGCGCTACATCGACGAGGTCAACCGCCGGATCGAACAGACCGAACAGGGGGCATGAGGTGCGGAAGGGTGAGGCAGCGGAGAAGGGTCACAGCGCGAAAAAGGGTGACGCCTCGGGGAACAGTGACGCGGCGGGCAGGTGCAACCGCCCCGACTGCGGTCGCGGCCCGATCGACGAACAGGGCTTCTGCGCCGAGTGCGACCGGCGCCCGCTGGAGCGGACCCCGCTCCCGCCCCCGGACCGGGAGGCCGAGACACAGGGCCTGAGCATCGGCGTGGCGAGCGTACGCCCCGACCCCTGGTACGGCCTCGACCTCGCCGAGGCCGGACGGCTGCCCGACGCCGTCGAAACGTCGGCCCCCGAGCCCACGGCGATCGCCGAGGAGTACCGCTTCTGTGACGACCCCGCCTGCGGAGAACCGGTCGGCCGCGGTCACGGCGGCCTACCGGGCCGCACCGCGGGCTACTGCCCCAACTGCGGTGTCGCGTTCGACTTCGGCCAGCCCCGCGGCCTGACCATCGGCGGCCGTTATGACGTCCGGCGCTACCTCGGCGCCGGCGCGTACGGCGCCGCGTACCTCGCCCACGACCGCAACCTCGCCACCGACGTCGTCGTGAAGAAGCTCAAGAACACCTCGGTGGCCACGACGGTGCACCACGAGCGAAGGGTATTGGTCGGGCTGCGTCACGACAGCATAGTCCGCATCCTCGGCTACGAGACCGAGGGCCCGCACCTGGTGCTGGAGTACTTACCCGGCGCGCCGCTGACGGCGCGGCCCAGCGACCGGCTCGAATTCCTTCTCGCGCACGGCGTCCGCATCCTCCAGGCGCTGGACTACCTGCACGCCAGAGGGCTGTTGCACTGCGACGTCAAGCCGCTGAACATCATCCGGTTCAAGGAGGAGAGTTCCGCCGGGCCGCGCGACCGGGTGCGGCTCATCGACTTCGGTTCGGTGCGGACCCGGAAGGACACCGGGCCCGTCACGGCGTACACCAGTGACTACGCGCCTCCGGAGGACGATCCGGAGCATGTGCGTCCCACACCCGGCTTCGACCTGTACAGCCTCGGCATGACGCTGAGGGAGGTGTCCCGTTCCCATCTGCGCGAGCGCACCGCGCCCGGCATCGACTCACTGGGCCTGCTGCTGGCGCGCGCCACCGACACCGCGGTGCCCAGGCGCCGGTTCGTCTCGGCCCGCCAGTTCGGTGAACAGCTCAGCGGGGTGATCCGGCAGGTGGTGGCGGCGCCGCCGACCCTGCGGCAGGTGAGCCGGCCGTCGGCGCTCTTCGGCTCGATGCCGGAACCACTGCACGGTGGTCTGGGGGCGGCACGACCGCTCGACCACTGGTTCACGGCGGCCCTGACCGAGGACGGGGCACTGATCCTGCCGCCGGCCTTCTCCTCACCGACGCCCGGGACCATAGCGATAGCGCTCCCCACGCCGCTGGGCGACCCCGACGAGCCGGACCTGGCCGATTTCGCCGAAAGCTCACTGGCCGAGAGCCGGCTCGCCCTGCGCAGGGACGACGCGGACCTGGCCGAACGCACCCTCGCCCGCGCGGGGCTGCCCGCGTGGCACTGGCTGCACTCCTGGTACTCCGGTCTGATCGCCCTGACCCGCGCGGACGCGGGCGGGGCGACCGCGCACTTCACCGAGGTACGCGGCGCACTCCCGGGCGAACTCATCCCCCAACTCGCGCTCGGCCTGTGCGCGGAACTGCGCGGTGACCTCACCGTCGCCCGGTCGCACTACGGCACGGTCTTCGACACCACCCCGGCACTCGGCGCGGCGGGCTTCGGCCTGGCCCGCGTACACCTGCTGTCCGGTCGGCGGGCGGACGCGGTGGCCACCGCGGAACGGCTGGCGCAGGAGTTCCGCTACGAGCGGGAGGCGCGCGTGGCGGCGGTGCGGCTGCTGGTGTCCGCCGCCGCGCCGGAGCCCGAGGGCAACGGCACTTCGGACAGCGCGGCGGTCGACTCCCCGGGAGGCCCGGCCCGTCCCGCCGGTCCGACGGAGGCCGACCTGGCGCGCGCCCGCGAGGCGCTGGCCAGGCTCGACGTGGGCACCGCCGCGGCCGCCGGGCTGGGCGCCGAACTCCAGTACGCGGAGTATCTGCGCACCCACGACCGGCTGACGCTGTCGGAGACGATCCGCCGACTCGGCCCGCATGCCGCCACCGAGCGCGACTACACCGCCCTGGTCGACCTGGCGAACCGACTGCGTCCGGCGCTGGAGTGGCCGTGGCGCAGGCGCCGTAGCCGAAGCGGTCACCACGTTTCGGAGAGACAACCGGCCCGCTAGGCTCTTAACCCGGGGGTGGACATGACATGTTAGAAGCCGAGCATGTGACGTCTGCGGAGGGCAAGTCGCCACTGGGGCTGCGCTTCTCCGTCGAGGTGGACGCGTCCTCGGACCTCGCGTTCGACGATCAGCGGGTGGACGCCCTCCTCACGATCAGGGCCCGCTCCACCGCGGAAGCGCCGTCCGGAACCTCGATCGCCGAGATCCTCATCATGGACAAGTCGCTGTCCATGGCCGGCCACGGCAAGCTGAACGAGGCGAAACGCGCGATGTGCGCGGCCGTCGACACCCTGCCGGACGGCACGTACCTGGGGATCGTCGCCGGACACCACGACGCCGAGGTCATCTACCCGGTCACCGGTGGCCTCGCCCGCATCGACGCCGCGGCCAGGACGGCGGCGAAGAACCGGATCCTGGACCAGTTCCCCGAAGGCGGCACCGCCATCGGCAAGTGGCTGACCTGCGCCGATCGTCTCTTCGCCACCGTAACCGCGCGCAGCACCGTACGTCACGCCGTGCTCTACACGGACGGCAAGGACGAGCACGAAACACCCGAGGAACTCGGCAGCGCGCTCGAAGCGTGCACCGACCGGTTCGTGTGCGACGCCCGCGGACTCGGCGACGACTGGCACTACGCCGAACTGCTGCGCATCACGGAGGCGTTGCACGGCACCGCGAACGCGGTCGTCACCATCTCCGACCTCACCCGGGACTTCACGCTGCTCATGGAGCAGGCCCGCCGCATCGTGGTGCCCCGCGTCTACCTGGGCCTGCACCTCAACGAACGTTTCCGGCTGGACTTCGTCCGTCAGACCCTGCCCGTCGAAGCCCACCTGACCGCCCAGCAGCAACGCCACGACGACGAGATCCACATACCGCTCGGTTCCTGGCCGCCGGAGGACCGCCAATACCTCATGTCGCTGCGTCTCGACCCCGCGACGCTGCGGGTCGGCGAGGAACTGCGCGCCGCCCGAATCACGCTGCGCGCCGAACGGAACGACGGCAGCCGCGAACCGTGCGCCGCCCCCGAGGCGCTCGTCGTAACGCGCCGGGCCACATCGGACTTCCCGATCAGGACGCCCGCGAGTCACACCCGGGTCGAGAACGTCCACGAGCTGGGCATGGCGATGCGGGCCTGCGCCGACGCCCAGCGGAACGGACGATTCGAGAAGGCCGACCAGGAGCTGCGGATCGCACTCGAACTGGCTGAATCCCTCGGGGAGACCGCCCGGCTGAGGCTGCTGCGTACCGTCACCGTCACCGGCCCCGACGGCAGGCCGCAGCTGAGCCGCACAGCGCCGCGCGGCATCATGCAGCAGCTCGGCCTGAGCTCGACCAGGACCGTAGCTCCGGACGCCGACCCGACGCACCCCCCGCCGCACGGTCGCCCGCTACGGCGCCGTTGTCGGCGATGCGGCACGACGACAACGGCGCGACTGCCGCGGCACTGCGAGGAATGCGGCCACGAGTTCGGCGACAGGACGGACGAACAGGGCGACGGTCCTGACGGCGGCACTCCGGTGGACGCCTCATGACCGGTTCGGCCCCACGTCGGAGGTTCCTTCGGGACACGCTGATCGGATGGCGGACCCGGCTCCGGACGACCCACCCGACCACGGTGCTGCGCTGGCTCCGAACCGGCGTCGTCGCCACGGTGGCGGCCACCGCGCTTCTGTACCTGGTGGTGTCGACCGAGGCCGAACAGCAATTGGCCGCCGCCCTTCGCACCGACGTCGCCATCGACAACATCGACACCGCACGTACCAGGGCCATGGAAGCGGACTCAGCGCTTGAGGTGGCCTTCGGCAACGGACAGGTCTCCCTGATCGGCACGGGTACCGATTTCGCCAACCACACCGCCAGCGTCTACACCCACGTCACGTCGGCGGCGGCGGGCAACGCGGCCGGAGCGCGGGGACGGACTCAGATCCAGTTCATTCAGGGCCAGTTGACCACCTGTCTGCAACTGGCCAACACCGCGGTGCGCGACTACGCCCGCACCGGCGTGACGGGCATGGACGCCGCCCAGACAGCGCTGACCGCCCCGCGGGAGCTGGACCCCGTCACCCATCTGCCCATCGCGGGCACCGGCGGTCTCGTGGCCTCACTCAACGACCTCCGGACCACCGAGGAGAAGGCGAAGGCCCAGCAGCGCGACTCGCTCTGGCTGGACCCCGCCTACGTATACCCGCTGCTCGTCGGACCGGCGGCCGTGATGCTGCTGCTCGTCCTGGCCACCGGCTACATCGTGGCCCGGCACTTCCGTCGGCACGTCAGCCCGCTGCTTCTTGTCGCGCTACTGGCCACCGCGTCGGCCGGGGTCACCACCGCCGTCCTCAGCTCCGTCGACGCACACCACCTGGCCGCACACCCGTTGGCCAGGCACCCGCTGACGCTGACACTCGCGCTTGCCTCACTCGCCACGGCGGCCGTGCTCGCCTACCTCGCCTACAGTCCCCGCCTCGCCGAGTACCGGTTCCCACGGTCGGGAAGACCCTGATGGCCACCCTGACGGCGCGCCTGACGCGCTGCGCCGTGGCGCTCGGCCTGCTCCTGACCGCGGTCGCCTGCGGCAGCGGGCCGCCGAGCGACCGGCTGACCGTGATGGTTCCCTGGTCGGGGTCCGAGTTCCGGGCGTTCTACTCGGTGATCAGATCCTTCGAGAAGGACTCCGGTATCAAGGTCGACGTGCTGGTCACCCGAGCCCAGACACAGCAGCTCGACGCCGCGGTTGCCGCGGGCGCGCCGCCCGACCTGGCCGTGCTCCCCAGTGTGGGAGCGCTGAACCGGTTCGTGCGGGACCGCAGTCTGCGGCGGCTCGACGCCGCCATCACGGCGGACTACGCGCAGCCGTTCCGCGGACTCGGCATCGTCCGGAACAAGGTGTACGCGGTACCCGTCAAGGCTGATGTCAAGAGCCTCATCTGGTACAACCCCGAGGTCACCCCCAAGCCGCCGCCCAACACGTTGCCCGCCCTCCAGGCCCTGTCCCGTGAGCGACCGGAGACCTGGTGCCTGGGCCTGGCGTCCGGTCCGACCTCCGGCTGGCCCGGCGCCGACTGGATCGCCGACATCCTGCTCTCCCAAAGCGGCACGGACACATACAAGGGTTGGCTGTCGGGCGACCCGGATTGGGATTCGCCAGAAGTCGCAGCGGCCTGGACGGCGTGGCGGAGCATCGTCGCCGAGAGCGCCGAGAAGGCACCCGAGAGGAAGTTCGGCGACGCGGCGGGGGGCATGACCGCCAAGTCCCCCACCTGCGCTCTCGCCCACGGCACCCTGTCCGCCATGGGCTTCCCGTCCTCCGCCGTCGCGGGTGCGGCCTACGACTACGTGACATCGGCCCCGGAGCCGACGCGCCGGCTGGAGGTCTCGGCGGACTTTGTCGGAAGGTTCACCGAGAACCCGAGCGGCACCGCACTCATCACCTATCTCTCCGGCGCCAAAGCCCAGCAGGCCTGGGTCAACCAGCCCGGAAGCTACGGCCTCTCCGCCCACGGTCGGGTGAAGCACTCCGAGTACAAGAACACCGTGCAGCAGCGGATCGCCAAGATGCTCGAGCCCGGCTCCGGTTACACGCTGTGCTTCAGTGCCGCCGACGCGATGACACCCGACCTGTCCGCCGCCTTCTACCGGGCGGTCCTCGACTACACGGCCGACGAGTCGCCGCTGAGGTCCCTCCTCGAAGGCCTCGACAAGGTCCAGTCGGACAGCGGGAAGTCCCCGGTCCGGCCGAACAGTCTGTGCGCCCCCGCGACCTGACCCCCGACAACACCTCACCATTGGAATCCCATGCCAGACGCCGTCCAATTCCCCCTCGCCGACGGAACCATCGTCCTTGTGGAAGTTCCCGCCCGGGCCGGCACGGGAGCGGTCGGTCTCGGCCGCCGCCTGGAAGCCGCGCAGCAGAGCCTCCGCGAGGCTCTGGCCCCCATCACCTCCGCCGCCACCGAGGCGATCGACGGTTTCCGCAGCCTCGCCCACCCTCCCGACGAGGTCGAAGTCAGCTTCGGCGTCGTCCTGGACAGCAAACTGGGCGGTGTCATCGCCAGCTCCAACGTCGGCGCCCACCTCGACGTCACCCTCCGCTGGCACGGCTCCCCCGACTCCCCGCCCCCTGACGACCCCGCACAGAGCTGACGCACCGCCGCCGCCGGGCGGCGCCGGCCGCGTCGTCCCTCGCCCCACGCGTCGTTGATTCCCAAGCTCAGAGCGCGAGTTCGACTCTCGTCACCCGCTCCACGACGATGGCCCGAGTCAGCGACGCCGTCGTGCGGTTCAAGGGGGATGGATGCTCATGTGGCAAAGGCGAAGAGTGATCGGCAAGTTGAGGGACGCGGTGTGGGTGTTGGCACCACTCGGGTTGACGCTCCTGATGGGGACCGTCGTGCACACCCTCGCGAACTACAAGATGGTCACCGTCATGGGCGACTCGATGAGACCCACGTACTCCGAGGGCGACCGGCTGTTCACCGAGCGGATCGGCGCGAGCGAGATACGCCGGGGTGATGTCCTGCTCATCGAGGCGCCCGAGCACTATCAGGGCGAACCGATGCTGCGGCGGGTGATCGGGACGGGTGGCGATCACGTGGCGGGTGACGGGAACCAAGTCACAGTGAACGGCGAGCCGGTCGATGAGCCGTATGTGAGGCATCGCGAAGAGCCCTTGATGGTCAGGCCGTATGACGTGAAGGTGCCGGACGGGCGGTTGTTCCTGCTGGGCGACTACCGGGTGAACTCCAACGACTCGCGTTTTCACCTCAGTGAGAAGTCAGGCAGCATCGCGGCTTCCGGAGTACAGGGACGAATACTGAAGGACTCCGCCGTGCCGACGGTGCTGGTGGCGCTCGGGAGCCTCGGGACCGTGCTTATCCTGGCCGGTATCGGAGGCTACGCAGCCGGACGACGTGCCCGCGGGCCGCTCTCGTCCCGGACGCCATGGCCCATGCCCTGAGCGGGCGCGCGTGAGGTTTTCCGGGTGCGACGCGTTCGGGTGGCAGGTTGCTGCTCAAAGCCGCACCATGACGGTGAGGGTTCCCGCATCCGTAGGATCGTGCAGCCGCTGACTCCAGTAGACGCGTAGCGCGGGACCGGAGGCAAGGACGAATTCCACCGCCCCTACGAGCGGAGTAGAAACCATGACCGGAGAAATAAACCTGGCAACCGACTATCCGATCCTGGGCGCGTTCTGGACGGTCCTTTTCTTCGTCCTGAGCGCACTGTGGTTGATTCTGCTTTTCAGAATCATCGCCGACATATTCAGGGACGACATGACCGGAGGAGCCAAGGCCGGTTGGTTGATCTTCGTGATCCTCCTCCCTTTCATCGGGGTCTTCGTCTATGTCGCCATCCGCGGTCGCGGCATGGGACAACGTGAACAGCACCACGCGCGGGCCCGGCAGCACGATTTCGACTCCTACATCCGCGCAACCGCCGGAACGGGCACCAGCCAGGCAGAACAACTCACGAAGCTGGTCGAGATGCACGACAAGGGTGCGATCTCTGACGAAGAGTTCCAGAGGGCGAAGACCAAGGTGCTCCACTGATGCCGCCAATGGGTGCGGGAAGACCACAGTCCCGCTCCACGATGAAGGCCCAAGTCAGCGACTTGGGCCTTGTTTGTTGTGTTGACGCCCTGTCACGTCGGCCCCAGAACGATCGGTCGATCCGGCGCAACCTCGCCGGCCGGTATATGCGGCCTGCTCACAGGTGGGCGTCCAGGAACTCCCCGAGCGCTGCCCTGGACATCGGACCGCTCCCGGCCGCCATCGCCTCGCCCCGATCGATCAGCACGAAGGAGGGCGCGCCGGTGACGCCGTACCGCCGTACCGGGCCGGGGCACCTCGCGATGTCGGCCCGCACGACGATCAGTCGGCCCTGATAGGCGTCGGCCACCTCCCCCACCAGGGGATCCATTTCCTTGCATGCTGCCGCGGCCTTGGGCCACACCCCGTGGAAGTACGCGAGCACCGGCACATCCGCCCTCGCCAGGATGAACTCGAACTCGGCTTCCTCATGGGGGCGTTGGACCCTGTTCGCCATCGGCACTCCTCGACGCTCCACTCGATGCGAGGCAGTGGGTGCCTCCTTGTGTCTCCCGACCGCGACGGCCGTACCGCCCGTCAGTGGGCCCTGCGCGCTCGGGCGGCCTTGCGGGCCTCCGCCATCGTGCGCGCCTCCGCCGCCTTGCGGGATTCCTTCGGCGGGCGGCCCGCGCGGGTACCCAGCCCCCGGAACGCCGCGTTGCCGGTCTTCGCCACGTCCTGCACCGGCGGGCGCTTCGCGCCTGTGATGCTGGTCAGCCTCTCCTCGCCGGAGCGAACCTGAGCGACCGTGGGCCGGATCCCGGCATCCGACATCATCCGGTTCACGTCCCGGCGCTGGCCGGGCGTGACCAGCGTGACCACGCTGCCGGACTCCCCGGCACGCGCGGTGCGCCCGCCGCGGTGGAGGTAGTCCTTGGGGTCGGAGGGCGGATCCACGTTGACGACGAGGTCCAGGTGCTCGACGTCGATGCCACGGGCAGCGACGTTGGTGGCCACCAGCACCGTGATCTCCCCGTTTTTGAACTGGGCCAGCGTGTGCGTGCGCTGCGGCTGCGGCTTCCCGCTGTGCAGAGCACCCGCCTGTATGCCGCTGCTCCGCAAGTGGCGGGTGAACTGGTCCACAGCGTGCTTGGTGTCCAGGAACATCAGCACCCGCCCGTCCCGGGCGGCGATCTCGGTGGCTGTGGCGTACTTATCGCTGGGGTGGACGTTCAGTACGTGGTGCTCCATCGTCGCGACCGAGCCCTCCGCCCGATCGACCGCGGCGAACACCGGCTCACTCAGATATTGCCTGACCAGTTGATCGACGTTGCGGTCGAGCGTCGCGGAGAACAGCATCCGCTGCCCGCCGGGGGGCGTCCGGTCCAGGGTCTCCGAGACCTGCGGCAGGAAACCCATGTCGCACATCTGGTCCGCCTCGTCCAGCACCGCGATCCGCACCCGGTCCAGGTGACAGTCCCGCCGGGCCACGAGATCGGCCAGCCGTCCCGGCGTCGCCACCACGACCTCGGCACCCGCCCGGAGCGCCGCCACCTGCCGGGCGATCGCCAGCCCGCCGACCACAGTCGCCGAGCGCAGCCCGAGCGCCTCCGCGTAAGGAGCCAGTGCCTCACTCACCTGCTGCGCGAGTTCCCTCGTCGGCACCAGGACCAGCGCGAGAGGGCGCTTCGGTTCGGCGCGCCGGCCCGCCGTACGCGCGAGGAGCGCAAGCCCGAAGGCGAGGGTCTTCCCCGAGCCGGTCCGCGCGCGGCCGAGGACGTCCCGGCCGGCCAGCGCGCTCGGCAGGGTGGCCGCCTGGATCGGGAACGGCTCCCGTATCCCGAGCCCCGCCAGCACCCCCATCAGCTCGTCCGGCAGTTCCAGCTCCGCGAAGGAGCCGGCCGGTGGGAGGCCGGGCGTCAGTGTCCCCGGCACCGAGAGCTCGCCCCGCGGGGCGCTCCCCCGGTCGGACCTGCCGGGTCCGGAGCGACCGGAGGCCGACTGCTTCGCCTTCATTGGGGTTCCTCGTTTCGGCGCCCTGAACGGAGCTGGGCCCGTACCTTGTCCGGCACGGGCCCAGGCTCTCTGCAAGCGCGACCCAACCTTACCAGCGCGGGCCCCGCACCGGCCGTCCCGAGTCGAAGCCACCACGACACACTCCCAGGGACGCGTTTCCCCAGGTCAGAGGCGGCCAAGCCAGGCGCAAAGGACCGGGAGTCCGCTGCGGTCCAGGAGTCCCTGGACCCGGGGTGCGGGTAGTTCCACAACGCGCCGGATCGCGGCTTCAGCCGCCGCTCCCCGCGCCGGAGCGCCGGAGCGGCGGAGTGCCGGCGCGGGGAACGCCGGAGCGCATCGCCTACGCACGCAGCGAGATCACCGTGGTGCCGGAGCCGACCGGGCCCACCCGCAGGACAGAGCCGGTCAGGTCGTTGAACGACGTCATCTTGATGCCTCCGTGCGCGTCCGCGGACGACATGGCCACCCGGTACGCCGCCGGGTCGGCGTCGCCGATCTCCAGTTCCACCACCGCCCGGCTGTTGGGCGGCACGGTCACCTTGAGGGAGTGCGTGCCCTTGGAACGGCGCAGGGAGACCGAGACCGGGCCGCGCAGGGACGGGACCGTTCCCGCGACCTCGGTCAGCTTCCCTGTCCTCGGCCGGACGCGGAACCCGGCCGCGCCCGCTTCCGTGACCTGGACGCCCAGTATGTGCCGGGCCACGGCGTTGGCGGGGGCGGAGGCCCAGGCGTGGGAGAAGGTCATGTTCGGCTTCAGCGACGGGTCCCACGCCTCCGTGACCATGGTGGCCTTCAGGTCGTCGATCATGTGCAGCCATGAGTTGGTGGCCCTGGAGGTGAGCAGCGCGAGCGCGGCGTCGGCGCGGCCGAGTCGGAACAACGCGTCGAGAAGGAACTGCGCCCCGTACACGCTCATCTTCATACCGCCCGCGGCAAGCGTGTCGCCCACCTTGGTCAGCACCTCGCCGTCGAGGGCAGCGGCGACACCGAGCGCGACCGGGAAGGCGGTGGCGTGCTGGGCGCTGTGGGTGGTGCCCGCGCCATCGCGGAACAGGCCCGCCGAGGTGTCGAGCAGGGTGTCGCGCATGGCGGCGGCGAGGGTGTCGGCCCGCTCCCGCATCAACGCTCTCTCATCACTCTTGCCGAGGGCGGCGGCGCACTTGGCGAGAGCGTCGAAGGCCGCGTACTGGAAGGCGTTGACGACGGTGTTGACACTGGTGAAGACGTAGCCGTCGCGGCTGGTGACGGGCCAGTCGACCAAGTCGCCCAGATCCTGGCTGGAGTTGCCGGGCGACTTGTGAACGAGACCGTCGGAACCCAGATAGGAAGTGAGGTTCTTGGCGGCGAGCAGGGCGTAGTCCTTGGCGAGCTGCCGGTCGTCGCCGGTGGCGAGGTAGTCCTCCCAGGCGGAGATCGCGCACATCAGCCGGTACTCGGTGGGCCAGGTGCCCCGGCGGACCAGGTAGTCGTTGGACCACCGGGCGAGCGCGTACGAGCGCTGCACGCCGTACTCGGAGAGCTGGTTGATCAGCGCGTCGCCCTCGTAGGGGCCTCGCTCGCGGGTCGGGGTGTCCTGGTAGAGGTCGCCGCGGGTCGCCTCGATGGAGTAGCGGCACAGCTCCCAGACCTGGTCCAGATCGGGGTCCGAGCTGCTGAAGCGGGAGCCGGAGTCGTCCCAGTCGAGCTTCCAGGCGCGGCCCCTGACGGTCGCCCGGGACAGGTCGACGGAGGTACGCAGCTCGGCCCAGCGGAAGCCGCGGTAGCCCCAGTGCTCGAAGCGCTGGGCACCGTCGCGCAGAGTCCAGACCTCGCGGTAGAGGTTGGTGGCCCGCAACTGATATTTCACGGTGCCATCGGCGTTGAGTTCCTCGCCGAGGCGCACCTCCACGGTGTCGCCCGCGTTCCCGGTGACCTCCAGGGCCAGCCCGCCGACGATCTCCCGGCCGAGGTCCACCAGCCAGCGGCCGTCAGCCACCTCGGTCACCGAGGCCGGGGTGACGTCGTGCAGCCGTACGGGCTCGATGAGCGCCGGGACCAGGCCGTCGATGGCGGGGCGGGAGGCGGGGGTGAGCCAGTCGGCGTCGTCGAAGCCGGGCTCGGTCCAGCCGACGGGCTCGTTGCGCAGATCCCACTGCTCCTGGGGCGCGGCGAAGAACGTGCTGCCCGCGCTGCCCCCGGCCGGGAGCAGACCGTCCTGGCCGCGGGCCCTCCAATCGCCGCCCGAGCCGATGGTGGCCCGGCTGCCGTCGGTGTAGGTGATCTCCAGCTGGGCCAGGAACTTCTTCTCCGAGCGGGTGTGACACAGCGCGGCCAGAGCGTTGGCCCGGCCGGCGCGCAGGGTGTCGGTGATGTCGAAGGACTGGTACGCGACCCCGGAACCGGAGCGTACGGAGGCGTAGCCGACCAGACTGGCGTTGCTCCACACCTTGGCGACGTACTGCCTGGCCGGGTTGGCTGAGGTGGCGGCAACGTGCAGGACGGCGGCGGCGACCTTCTTGCCGGCCGCCAGGTCGTACTCGTGCCGCAGAAGGGCCCAGGTGTTGTCGGCGCCGTAGGAGGAGAGCGAGGAGGCGTCGGTGGGGAAGGTGAGGACGCCGTTCGCGACGGTGCCCGCGGAGAACGTGCCCTTGGCGGAGGCGAAGTCGTCCTGGAGCAGCACGGTGCCGTCTGCCGCGGTGAAGCGGACGCTGTCGTACACCTGCGACTCGGTGCGGCCGTTGCGCAAGCCGATGTTGCCCGCCGGGTAGCGGGTGTGGGTGGTGGTGTCGACGACGGTGCCGTTGACGCTGGTGGTGAAGGCGGAGCCGGTCATGGTGACCGAGAGGTCCACCCACTCACCGGTCGCGACCGGGAAGGGCAGAGTCACCTCGCCGAGGACGCTGTACGTACCGTTCACGCACACGTGCTTGCGCAGCACTCCGGCGGTAACGCCGGCGCGCAGTTGCCACATGTAGTTGTTGGCGGTGTCGGTGGCCCGGAACCACAGACCGGCGGCCACCGCGGTGATCTTGAGGCGAGCGGCGAAGGCGCCGTCCGTCATGGTGGGTCCGGCCGGGGCCCAGATGGGCTCGGCCTGCCACTCGTCCTCCACCGCGGTCGCCATCAGCACGGGCTCCGACCACGACGACCGCTTGTCCGCCCAGTTGCGGACCCGCCACCAGTAGGCGGTACGCGGTTTCAGCGCCGGACCGCCGTAGGCCACGGCGGTGGACTCGGCAGCGGCCACCCTGCCGCTGCTCCAGACCAGCCGGTGGTTCTTGAACCCGGCCGGGGTGGTGGCGACCTCCAGCTGGTAGGCGCGCTGGCGGGTACCGGGGCCGAGGTCGGGGACCTGCCAGCTGAACCGGGGCCGTTGTCCGGCGGTGGTACCCAGAGCCTGCGGCAGCAGGTCGGTCAGCAGACCGGTGGGCGAAGGGGGCGCGCCCTTGCCCTTGCCCTTGCCTTTGCCCTGCGCGGCGGCGGACGCCCGGGGTGCGGTGAACACGACAGAGGCGGACGCGGCGGCCCCCAGCTGTAGGGCAGTTCTGCGCGTCAGGTGTCCGGACATGGGCAGCCCCAGTGGATGAAAGGTTTCATTCGGGTGCTCGGGAGGCTAGGCGCTGTACAGAAAGCGGGTCAACGGATTGGACGAAAGTAACGACCGAGGTAGAAGTGAAACGTTAAATGCCGACGGAGCTGAGCTCTCGCTCCGCATCGACACCGCGGTCGCTGTCAAGGGCGTGGCGCAACAGCTGCGTTGAGCACTGGCATGCCGAAGGGCGGCTGTCCGACGGCGACATGACGCGGATCAACAGCCGCACCACCGATGCCGTCCGCCGATGAGTCCGCGGCTGAGCCGCCGAGCACGAGGACCAGACGCGAGCTCAGATCGGCTCAGATCGGCGCCGATGAGTTTCCCGCGCCGCGCCGGTCTGTACATGTGAGACCGACTCACGGAAGGCTGGCGCCATGCGGAAACTGATCTACGGCATGAACCTCACCCTGGACGGCTACATCGCCGCGCCCGACGGCGACATCGGCTGGGGCGTGCCGAGCGACGAGCTGTTCCAGTTCTGGTCCGACCAGTTGCAGGCGACCGACGTGACGCTGTACGGGCGCAAGCTGTGGCTGACGATGAGCTCCCACTGGCCGACCGGCGACCAGCAGCCCGATGCCACCCCGGCGGAGATCGGGTTCGCGCGCCGCTGGCGGGACATGTCGAAGGTGGTGTTCTCCTCGACGGTCGCCGAGGACGACTGGAACACCCGCCTGGTCACCGGCGACGCGGTCGCCGAGATCACCCGGCTCAAGGCCGAGGACGGCGGCCCGATGGACATCGGCGGCGCGACGCTCGCCGGGGCGGCCATGCGCGCCGGGCTGATCGACGAGTACGTGATCGCCGTCCATCCGGTCCTGGTGGGCGGCGGCACGCCGTTCTTCGCCGCGCTGGACAACTGGGTGAACCTGAACCTGGTGGAGACGCGGACGCTTCCCGGCGGCGTGATCCTGACCAGGTACGAGACGAGGCGCTGAGCGCCCGTCCGGGAGCGCTGCACGGGGGTATCGCCCCGGTCCCGCGCCTACACTCCCCGAACTCCTGCCGGATGTGCGCCGGGGCCCTCGATCCGGGGGCCGTCTTCGACCGTGCCCTGCCCCTGGCCGAGGTGCCGGACGGTTCCGGACGGTTCCGGACGGTTCCGGACGGTTGTCGGGCGAGGGACGACCGGTCGGCGCTGAAGGTGCGCATCACCTTCTGAGCGCGGGGGCCGGCGGCACGGGTTTGGTTCCTCCCGTGCCGCGCGGCCCCTCGCGATGCCAGGCGGCGCGCTTCACGTGGTGCGCCAAGCCCTCTCCCGACCGCGGGAGTCCGACGCACACCGCACCGAACCGAACCGCTGACCCTGCCCTCGGTCGTCAGGCCGGCGCGGACGCTCCTACGGTTGGCCGAACTCACCGCGCCCGGTGCCGAGTCGGACGTCGTACGACTGACTGCCTGAGCCGGGAGGAGATCGCCCAGGCGATCGGTGTGACCCGCAACGCGGCCTTCACGGGACTGCGACGGCTACGGCCGGGTGCGAGCACCACCGCGGGCACCCGCAGTGGTGCGATGAGCACCACCGCGGGCACCTGGTGATCGAGCCCGGCCGCCGTATCGCGCAGTCGCGCGCGCCGGTCGACGGCGTGATCTTCGGCATCGTCGGCCCGTGGCAACGCCCTGGCAGCGGCGAAGGCGCGCGCACGCAGGGCGCCGCTCAGCGAGTGCACCCCCAGTCGGCACCGCGGGCGCCAGTCGCCGTGACGAGGTCGAGCAGCCCGGTCATATCCGCGGCACCCGGTCAGCGGCCGTCCGTGCCTGGCCACGGAGGCATCGCCAGGTGGGCGAAGGGGCGAAGGGCCAGGGCGTGCTGTTGTCCCGCATGCGAGGGATGATCGATGCATGAGAGGCGATGATCCTCTGGTGTTCGGTGCTGCGAAGCCGGGCTTTCAGGGCTTCGAGGAGGCGGTGACAGGGGCAGCCGTGTCGGTGACGGGTCCTGTCTGGCGGGTCCGGGCCGAGAAAGCCGCCGCTCATGGCGGCTCCGCGCGCTCGTCGGCCCGGCAGCGGGGAGGGGGCGGTGAATGAGGGACGTCTCCTCAGACAGTACGAAGCGCTGCTGGGCGCCGTACCGCAGTCGGTCTGGGTGTTGTCGGCGGACGGGGTCGTCACTCTGCTGATGGGCAGCGGGATGCCGGAGAGGCTGTGGCACCCCGACGGTGAGAGCTCATGGATGGACGCGGTGCATCCGAAGGACCGGGACTGGTTCCAGCGGGCGTGGCGCAAGGCCAACCAGCAGCGGTCCTCCCTCGACACGATCGTACGAGTACGGCTTGAGCACGCCCCCGACCGTTTCCGCCACATCAAGATCATCGCCGCGCCTGTCCTGGACCGTCGCGGGGAACTGGAGTGGGTCGGTACCGCCACCGATGCCGAGGACCACTGGCGCACCCGGATGCGGGAGAAGCTGCTGGCTCGTATGGCACCGGTACCGGCCGCGCACAACCTGGCCGAGGCTTTTCTGACCACTGCGGCAGCCGTCG
Source organism: Streptomyces panacea (assembly GCF_040560175.1). Taxonomy (NCBI): domain Bacteria; kingdom Bacillati; phylum Actinomycetota; class Actinomycetes; order Kitasatosporales; family Streptomycetaceae; genus Streptomyces; species Streptomyces panacea. The sequence goes on along the minus strand of NZ_JARJHW010000002.1, from coordinate 34,106 downwards.
TGCCCGAACTTGCCGACGCCGTCGCCGTCTTCCACGTACGGGGCGACGCCGAGGCTGCTTTTCGGACTTCCGGGGGCGTAGCGGCCGGGGCGTCGGCGGAGCGGGTGGGGCTCGCTCCCGGGCTGCCTCCCATGTACCCGCTGGACGCGCACTTCTTGCTGGGGCCGGCCGCACAAGAGGCCATCGAGAGCCAGGAGGCGGGGCTGCTGACCTTCCCGCCCGGAGGGCCGCCCGAAGACAGTCTTTCCAAGCTCTCCGTCCGGTGGCTGCGGGAGGCCGACGCGACGAGCGTGGCCCTGCTGCCCGTCGTGGTGGACGGCCGGACTGTCGCGCTGGCGACCACAGCGACCTGCCGGGGGAACCCGCCCTCGGACGAGGCCGACCTGTACCTCCTGCAGGACGTCTTCCAGCAGATGAGCGGGCCCCTGCGCCGGACCATGGAACTACAGAGCATCCGCGACACGGCCCTCGTACTGCAGCAGTCCTTCCTGGCCGTCCCGCCGTCCGTCGAAGGTCTCGTCATCACGGCGCTCTACCATCCGGCCGACTCGACCGCCGAGGTCGGCGGGGACTGGTACGACGCCGTCAGACTCTCGGCCGACTCACTCGCCCTGTCCATCGGCGACATCGCGGGTCACGACGTGGACGCGGCCACCGCGATGGGGCGTGTCAACAGCATGCTGAGGGGACTCGCCTACGACAGCGGCCCGGCCGCCAGCCCGTCGGCCATCTTGAGCCGGCTCGACCGCATCGTGCAGGCGCTCGACGGCCCGTCGATGATCACGGCGGTGCACGCGGTCCTGCACCGGCAGGCGGACGATGCCTGGCACATCGCTCTGTCCAACGCCGGCCACCCGCCACCCCTGCTGATCCCGGCCGACGCGCCGTCGCGGTACCTGCACGACCTCACGGCCTCGGATCCACCGCTGTGCGTCGGCGAGGCCCTCCCCCGTACCGACATCCACGCGGTCATCCGGGAAGGCGACACCTTGGTGCTCTACACCGACGGACTCGTGGAAGTGCCGGGCACGGACATCGGTGACGGTCTCCAGCGCCTGCGTGAGCACACCGACGCACTGGTCCGGAAGGGGGTGTCCCAGCCGGCCCTGATCAGAGGGCTCCTGCCGCCCGTCCAGAACCGCTGGGACGACATCGCCGTCATCGCCCTGCAAGCCCGGAGGGAGCGGTGATACCCCGCCCCAGCGACGTCCTCCCGACGGCTCCGGGGATACGCGGAGCGGCCGGTCGGCTCCGTCGGCTTACCGGACCCATCCTCATCCCGCTGTTTCCCGCTGTTTCCCGCTGTTTCGCTTGCGACCGGAACACCACGTTCATACCGTTGGCGTTGGTGAGCCGTCCTTGACCGAAAGAGGCGCCGCATGAATGCTCCGCACGATCGACAGAGCGGACTTGCCACCTCGCGCGCCCATTCCGCCCGGGTGTACGACTACATTCTGGGCGGAAAGGATCACTATCCCGTTGATATCGAAGCGGGCGAAGCCATGCGCCGGCACTGGCCCGCGCTGCCCGTCCACATGATGGAAAACCGCCGATTCATGCACCGCGCCGGCCGCTTCCTCGCCGAGGAGCGAGGCATCCGCCAGTTCCTCGACGTCGGGACCGGTCTGCCGACCTCGCCCAACCTCCATGAGGTCGTGCAGGAGGTGGCGCCGGAATCACATGTGGTCTACGTCGACAACGACCCCGTCGTCCTCGCCCACGCCCGCGCCCTGCTGCAGAGCTCGGCCGAGGGGGCCACCGCGTATGTGGACGCCGACATGCACCACCCCGAGACCATTCTGGACAGCCCCGAATTCCGTGACCTCATCGATCTGAACCGGCCCGTCGGCCTGATGGTGATCGGCATCCTGCACTTCATCCTGCCTCCGGACGACCGGCGCCTGATCAAACGGCTCCTGGAACCACTGCCGTCCGGCAGCTATCTGGCGATGACCATCGGCACCGCCGACTTCGCACCCGAGGAAGTCAACCGGGTGGCAGAGGAATACCGGCAGCAGAACATGCCCATGGCGCTGCGCGATCTCGCCACCGCCACCTCGTTCTTTGACGGACTGGAACTACAGGAGCCAGGAGTCACCCAGGTGCACACCTGGCACCCCGGCCCGGAACAGGCCGGCATCGACGGACGCGACATCGCCATGTACGGGGCGGTTGCCAGAAAGCCCTGAAGCGGCCTGCGCCGGGATGATGGTACGGGTGGTAGCTGCCGGCAGACGGCGGAACTCGGCCGGGGAAGCCGGATCCAATGTGGCGCGCGGAGATGTGCGGGTCGCGCCCGTACCTCGTAGGCACTGAAACGCCGACGCCCGGAAGGGCAAGTGGCCGGGCCGGGAACAGCCGGTCCGGCCCGCACGGTTGCATGGACCGAGGGGCCGGCGCCGCACGGGCGGGGAACACGGAGACCACGAGGTCGTCCGTCCCACCAGGATCCGGGCCCCGGAATCGCGGTACGCCCGCCGCGTACTCGGACCAAGACGTATTTCTACAGAAGGACTGCTTTTCATGACCGACCGGCCTTTGACGCTCATGGCAGTACACGCCCACCCCGACGACGAGGCGACCGGAACGGGAGGAATCCTCGCGCGGTACGCGGCCGAAGGCATCCGCACGGTTCTCGTGACCTGTACCGACGGCGGTTGCGGTGACGGACCCGGGGGTGTCAAGCCGGGCGATCCCGGTCACGATCCGGCGGCCGTCGCCTTGATGCGGCGTCAGGAACTCAAGGAGAGCTGTGACGTCCTGAAGATCAGCGATCTGGAGATGCTGGACTACGCCGACTCCGGCATGGCGGGCTGGCCCAGCAACACCGCCCCCGGTTCCTTCTGGCAGACCCCCGTGGAGAAAGGCGCCGCCCGGCTCGCGGAACTCATGCGGCACTACCGGCCCGACGTGGTCGTCACCTACGACGAGAACGGCTTCTACGGCCACCCCGACCACATCCAGGCCAACCGCATCACCATGGCGGCACTGGAGATGACCACGCTCACACCCAAGGTGTACTGGACCACGATGCCCCGCTCACTGATGCAGCGATTCGGGGAGACCATGCGCGAGCTCCAGGACATGCCGGAGCCGGATCCCGCCGAGGCCGCCGCCATGGCCGAGATCGGCCTCCCCGACGACGAGATCACCACATGGGTGGACACCACCGCATTCAGCGACCAGAAATTCGACGCACTGGCCGCCCACGCCAGTCAGGGCGAGAACATCTTCTTCCTCAAGATGGGCAAGGAGAAGTTCGGCGAGTGGATGGGCATGGAGACCTTCGTACGCGTCAAGGACACCACCGCCGCGCCCGTACCCGAGAACGACCTCTTCGCCGGACTCCGCTGACCCACCCACCCGACCGGGGCCCCGGAAAGCACCGGGGCCTCGACGGACCTACCCTCCCCGTCTCACACCGAGAGGCCGCCGCGTCCTGGTGGACCAGCGCAACCGAGTAGCGAACGGGCCTTGCGCCGTCTCCGAGCGAAGTTGGACCGCCGGAGCGGCCTGACCTGCTCCCTGCGCGTACGAATCGAGGTGGCGTCGGAGGTTCCGTCGGAGAAAGGACGGCAGGACCACGACCCGCTTGCGCGCGTCCGACTTGGTATCGCCAGGAGCACGGCGGCCGGTCATCAGCTCGGGCGCCGCCATGCACACGCGAATGGCTGTCTCGTCCAGGTCGACGTCCTCGCAGGGGCACGGCCAGCCCGACTCGCCGACCAGCTGGGGCCCTTGATCATCCACGACCCCGGACCGAGCAGGCCACCGGCCAAATCCGCTCCACCGACCTCGCCTTGCGGATCTGCTGATGACATCTACTTCACTACCTGAGATGCTCCGCAACATGTTCATGATCTTTGCGGCGGCCACTGACGCCGACACCCCCACAGGGCTTCTCATATTCCTTGGTGTCATGGGGGCCGTGGCGCTCATCATGGGAGTGAGGTGGGCGTTCAACTGGCGTGGTGCCGTCGACTCGACCCTCCAGCGCCGACGTGCTGTTCTGGAGTTGAAGGGGCAACGGTCGGGCGACCTGGGCCTTGCGGGCAACGACTCCATCGGTCCCTGGTTCTTCCGGATCATCGGAAGCATCGTGGCCGTGGCAGGTCTCGGGCTGTTGACGTTGAGCTCGATCCTGTTCGCGAGTGCCTGAGCGTACGTGCGAAATCGTCCGACTCAGCTACTTGGTGCCAGCGGCCGGGTGGTCTCCAACAGGGCCGGAAACCGGGGCGCGGTGGGATCCGCTGCCATGTGATGATCCCTCCGGTGCGCCGGAACTGCCGGTGCGTCAGTCGCGTTACCGCACCCTTGGGGGAGCAATGAGACCGTTCTCTGGACGCCCAGTACGTCTCAGATCCGGCGCCGCCGTAGCGATGGCGGCAGGTCTGCTGACCGTCGGCCTCGCCGCGCCCGCGTTCGCTGACGACGACGCGCCGCAGACCGACCAGTTGTGGATCAACCCGCCGTACGAGAAAACGCTGCCGCTCGGCACCGACGGCGGCGGGCCGCAGTCCCGCACCCTTGGCGTCGGCATCTACCACGACAACGAGACCTTCACGGTGACCGACGGCAGGCTCACCGTCGACGTCTCCGACCTCGCCGGGGTCGCCGAGGTGACCTGGCCCGACAACTGCACGCCGAGCGGCACGAGCGCGGTGTGCGACGTCCCCGTGGTGCCCGTGATCGGCGACGACTACGAGGACCAAGTACTCCTGACGGTGCGTGCGGCTGACGGCGCCGAGATCGGCGCGCAGGCCAGGATCACCTACGAGGCGACGGCCACCGGCGGACCCGACGGCACACTCACCGCGCCGCACGAGAGCTTCGACACCACGCTCACCGTCGGCGCCGGGCCCGACCTCGCCATCGACCCCGTCGCCGACATCGAGGTCGGTCAGCCCGGCGACGAGCGGACGATCCCGTTCAAGGTGACCAACAACGGCAACCAGAGCGCGAACGGGTTCACCGTCAAGCTGTACGCCTCGTACGGCCTGACGGATCTGACCCGGTACGACGCCTGCGCCTACACCACGTCGGACGGCGAGGACTACGCACCGTCGAGCACCGCGGTCTGCACGTTCGACCAGGTGCTGGCGCCGGGCGACTCCTTCGAGCTGCCCGAGCCGCTGACGGTGCGACTCGCCCCGCACGCGCTGAACGAGCGGCTCGACATCGACGTCGAGCCGGGCGGCGGCGCCCAGGACATCGACTCCGACAACGACTACGTGGCCCTCCAGATCGGCGCGGAGAACACCGCGGACTTCTCCGTGACCGGCGATTCCATCTCCGGCGGGGCGGGCGAGACGGCCACGGCCGAGCTCACTTTCAAGAACAACGGCCCGGCCTGGCTCGGCAACCTCGGCTCCGGCGACCCGGTCGCCGAGGTCCGGCTGATCGTGCCCCAAGGCGCCAAGGTCACCGGCGTGCCGTCCGGCTGCTACCCGCGCACCCTCGACGGCGGCTACTACCCGCAGCAGACTGGCGCCCCTCGCTACGACTGCGACCTGCGGTACTGGGTGCTGGAAGACACCCGGCGCACGTTCGCGTTCTCCGTACGCGTCGACACCGTGGTGCCCGGCGCGACCGGTGCCGTGAGCATTCACCCGGCGTTCGGCGAGTTCGGCGAGCACCCCTTCGACTTCGACCCGGACCGCACGAACAACACGGCGGTCCTGACAGTCAATTGACCAGCCCGTGAGTTCGGAACAAGCCGTCCGAGCGGCTGCCACTCCGCATCGCCAGGACAGGCCCCCGGAGTGGCGTCGCTCGCGACGGAGTTGGTCCCTGCTCGTCGCTGAGCCGGCGGGCCCGTTCGAGCATCGGCGCGGAGAGGTCGACGCCCAGCGCGCTTCCGGTGGTGGCGGCGCGGGCGGCCTCGCGTGTGGTCTGGCCCGTGCCACAGCCGATGTCGAGCACGCGGTCGCCGGAGCCGACGCGGGCCGCGGCGCGGAAGTGTTCGTTGTACAGCCGCAACTCCGCGTCGTAGTCGAACAGTTCGGCATCGCCGGCCCCGTGCTCACCCGCGGTCCGCTCGGAGCTCGGCCGCGTTGGGGTTTCCCGGTGGTCGGACATCGCGGTCATCAGATCCTCTCGATTCCGATTCCGACATGGTCGCCGGTCTCTCAGAGCTCCATCGTGACGTCGCGGAGCGTGCCTCGTACCTGGTTCGCCTTCCCGCCGCGCCGCTGTTCGGACAAGGGCCGTGGCTTTTCGGACTTTCCCGGTCGGCGCGGCGGGATGTGCCCTCCGGGCGGTACGTCGCCCTTATTGTTCTACAGACTTGTAGAGATGCGCAGGCCCCGGTCGCACCGGCCATGGCGGCCTGTGATGCCACGAATCGCGCTTACGTGAAGGAGTGAACGCCACCATGGTGTTCAAACGGCTACTCGGCTCTCTCGGTGTCGGCGGACCCACCGTGGACACCGTCCTGGACCCCGGCGTGGCGGTGCCGGGCGGGGTTCTGCGGGGGCAGGTGTACCTCAAGGGCGGCGGTGCCGACTTCGACATCGAGCAGATCACCCTGGAACTCGTCGCCAGGGTCGAGGCGGAGACCGAGGACGGGGAGCACGAAGGCACCGTCGTCTTCGAGCGGTTCACGGTGGGGGGCGGCTTCCGCCTCGCCGAGGGGGAGCAGCACGGCGTTCCCTTCTCCGTGACGCTGCCCTGGGAGACGCCGGTCACGGAGTTGTACGGCCAGCCGCTGGGGGTCGTACTCGGGCTGCGTACCGAGCTGGCGGTGGCGGGGGCCAAGGACAAGGGTGACCTCGATCCCCTCGCGGTCGGACCGCTGCCCGTCCAGGAGGCGATCCTGGAGGCTCTGGGGCAGAACGGCTTCGACTTCCGGTCCGCCGACTTGGAGTACGGACGGATCGGCGGCACCGGACAGCAACTGCCGTTCTACCAGGAGATCGAGCTCGCGCCGGCCGCGCGCTACGCGCACGCCGTGAACGAGATCGAGGTGACCTTCCTCGCCCAACCGGGCGGCATGGAGGTGGTGTTGGAGGCCGACAAGCGTGGTGGGCTCTTCTCCGCCGGTCACGACTCGCTCACCCGTTTCACCGTCAGCCACGACGACGTCGCTCAGCACGACTGGAACACCGAAGTCGACGGCTGGGTACGCCAACTCGTCGAGCACCGCGCCTCTTACGGCGCCGACGGCTCGTACGGACACGGCGGACACAGCGGTTACGGCGATCACGGCGGTCACGCGCACAAGGACGACCACGGCCATGGTCAGCACCATCACCAGGACGGCGGCCACCGCTCCGGTCCCGGCATGGGCACCGTCGTCGCCGCCGGGGCCGCGGGCCTCGCGGTGGGAGTCGTCGGCGGCATGGTCGCCGCCGAAGTCGTGGACGAGGTCGGCGACTTCTTCGAGGGGGAGGACGAGGAAGAGGGCGACGAGGGCTGAGAACGCCTCTCGGAACCCGTACCGGCCGGGGGCGCCTGTTTTCGCGTGCGGACGGGTCGGGATCGTCATCACCGTCGTGTACGCGGGGGCTGAACCGAGTTGATCCCGCCCCCGCGCCGCCGGGACGAAAAAGGCCCCCTGCCGCTCATCTCTACAGTCCTGTAGATTTCTATCGCGTCGCCAGATGCCGAGGGCAGCGGGGTCGGGCACCCGACCGCCGGAGGGTGCGGTCATGGGTGACCGCACCCCGTACGCCGCCCCTCGCCAGGACACTGCCACCCACCACCGGGAGCACAGATACCGATGTTCGGCATCAGCGAGATCGCCATCATCCTCATCGTCGTCATATTGGTCTTCGGCGCCAAGAAACTTCCTGAACTGGCCCGTTCCGCCGGGAAGTCGGCGCGCATCCTCAAGAGCGAGGCCAAGGCGATGAAATCCGACCGGACTCCACCGGCCGAGGACCAGGCGTCATCCGGGGAGGCCATGGCTCCCCGTGTCATCCGCGTCACCCCCGAGGCGTCCGGCCCGCACCCCACCAACCCTCCGGGCAACGACGCGCCACGTCCGTAGCTCCTCACCAGGAGTGGACCGAAGGCCCTTCACCCCTCGGACCCGTCGGGCCGGCGCGTGCGAGTTCGGCCTCGATGGTGTCCAGGGCCCGTCTCGCGGCGGCGATCTGTTCCCGGAGGTCGTGCCCCGTGTCAGGGGTGCCCTCTCGGTGCAGCGGCCCCGCCTCTCCCTCGGCTTCCATCTCCCGTGCTTCCTGGAGGGAGTTGATGACGACGCCGATGAGCAGGTTCACGAGGAGGAACGAGCCGAGCAGGACGAAGGACGCGAAGTAGAGGATGGTCCAGCGGGAGATTTCCAGGCCCGCCCGTACCGCGTCGCCGAGGCCGTCGAGGGTGATCAGGAGGAACAGCGTGAGGGCCGCGCGGCCCAGCGAACCGTAGTGCTCGGGGTCCTCTGCGGCGAAGAAGACCCAGCCGATCATCGCGTAGACGTACAGCAGCAGCGCGCCGACGAGTACGAAACTCGCCGTGCCCGGCAGGCTCTTGCCGACGGCCACGATGACGATGCGCAGCTGCGGGAGGAAGCGGGCCGCGCGCACCACGCGTGCCAGGCGCAGGAGCCGCAGTACGGTCGCGTTCTCACGCGCGAAGGGCATGAACGCCAGGCCGACCACCGCGAGGTCGAAGACGTTCCACGGATCGCGGAAGAAGTCCCCGGGACGGTCGGCGCAGGCGGCGGCGCGCAGCAGGATCTCGGCGGTGAAGGCCGCGAGGAAGACGTGTTCGGCCGCCTTCAACGTGTCGTGCCACTGGTCCACGGCGCCGGTGTACGTCTCGACTCCCAGCAGTACGGCGTTGCCGAGGATGAGGCAGAAGACCGTGGCCGTGAACGCCGCCGACTCGGTGATACGGCGCGTACGGGACGCCACGGCACGGCGTAAGTGGGAGGAGGTCCGTTCGGACATCGCGTAGTTGTCGCTTCTTCTCTCGGGAGCCTCCGCGGGCTCGTGCGGGCGGTTGCGGAATCGTGCGGGTGCTGTCGGGCTCGTGCGGGTGCTTGCCGGTGCTGTCGGGCTCGTGCCGGGGCGCAGGCGTCGCTCAGGCGTCGCTCAGGCGTCGCTCGTCGCGGGGCCGACGAGTTCTTCCAGCAGGTCTTCCATGGTGACGAAGCCGAGGACGGTGCCCTTGTCGCCGGTCACGGATGCCAGATGCGTCCCGGCGGACCGCATCGCGGTCATCGCGTCGTCGAGTGGTGTGTCGGTCTCGACGACGACCACCGGGCGGAGGGCGGTGGGTGCCAGGGGCCGGTCGCGTTCCGCCACCCCCAGGGCGTCCTTGATGTGCAGGTACCCCCGCACCTCGCCCTTCGGTCCGGTGACCGGCAGACGGGAGAATCCCGAGGTGGCCGCGGCACGTTCGAGTTGGCGCGGGGTGATGTCGTGGCCGACCGTGACCGTGTCGGCGAGAGGCACCATCACCTCGCCGACGGGCCGCTTGCCCAGTTCCAGGGCGTCGCGCAGCCGCTCCCCGTCGGCGGGGTCGATCAGACCGGCGTCGCTGGAGCCCTCGACCATCCGTACGAGTTCGTCGTCGGTGAAGACCGAGGCGACCTCGTCCTTCGGTTCGACCTTCATCAGTCGCAGCAGCACGTTGGCGAAGGCGTTGATGCCGAAGATGACCGGCCGCAGGGCGCGGGTCAGGGCGACCAGTGCCGGAGCGAGGATCAGCGCGGTGCGCGCCGGGGCGGCGAGCGCGATGTTCTTCGGGATCATCTCGCCGATCAGCATGTGCAGGTAGGTGGCCAGGGTCAGCGCGATCACGAAGGCGATCGGGTGGACCAGGCCGTCGGGCACGCCGATGGACTCGAACGGCGGCTCCAGGAGATGGGCGATGGCCGGTTCGGCCACCGCGCCGAGTACGAGGGAGGAGATGGTGATGCCGAGCTGGGCGGTGGCCATGGCCGCCGACAGGTGCTCCAGCCCCCACAGGGTGTTCCGGGCGCGTGCGTTGCCCCTGAGGGCGGCCGGTTCGATCTGGCTGCGCCGTACGGCGATGAGGGCGAACTCGGCCCCGACGAAGAAGGCGTTGGTGAAAAGGGTGAAAGCACCGATGGCCAACTGAAGGGCTGTCATGACGATTCCGTGTCGTTCGGTGAAGCCGGGGGAAGCTCGGGGGCGGTGACGCGGACGCGGTCCGCGCGGTGGTGCTCGACGTGGAGCACGGCGAACTGCCAGCCCTGGAGGTCGATCCGGTCCTGGAGCGTGGGGATACGTTCCAGCCGGTCGGCGATCAGACCGGCGAGGGTCTCGTAGGAGCCCTCGGGGGCCTCGAACCCGATGCGTTCGAGCTCGTCCAGGCGGATGCCGCCGTCGGCCTCCCAGACGGCGCGGCCGTCCGCTGCTGGCTGACACTCCATCAGATCGGGTCGCTCGTGGGGGTCGTGCTCGTCGCGGACCTCACCGATGACCTCCTCCACGATGTCCTCCACCGTGGCGATGCCCGCGGTACCGCCGTACTCGTCGATGACGACGGCCATGGTGCGGCTCTGCCTCAGCCGGCGCAGCAGCCGGTCCACGGGCAGGGAGTCGGGTACGCGCAGCGGTTCGGTCACGAGCGCGGTGACCGGGGTGGTGCCCCGTACCGTCTCGTCGAGTGCGAGCACGTCACGGATGTGTACGGTGCCGACGATCTCGTCCAGGCTGTCGCGGAGCACGGGGAAACGGGACAGCCCGGTCGCGAGGGCCAGGTTCGCCGCGTCGGCGGCGGTGGCTCGGACGTCCAGGGCCTGTACGTCGACACGTGGCGTCATGACGTTCTCGGCGGTCAGCTCGGCCAGGTGGAGCGTACGGACGAAGAGTTCGGCGGAGTCCTTCTCGATGGCGCCCTCACGGGCGGAGTGCCGTACGAGTGCGACGAGTTCGTCCGGCGTACGGGCGGAGGCCAGCTCCTCGGCGGGCTCCAGGCCGATCCGGCGTACGACACGGTTCGCGGTGTTGTTCAGATGCCGGATCAGCGGGGCGAAGCACGCGGTGAAGGCCCGCTGCGGGGCCGCCACCACCTTCGCGACGGCCAGCGGGCTCGCGATGGCCCAGTTCTTCGGCACGAGTTCGCCGATCACCATGAGGACCACGGTGGACACGGCGACGCCGAGCACGGTGGCGGCGGTCGAGACACCGCCAGAGGGCAGGCCGGTGGCTTCCAGCGGCCCGCGCAGCAGCACGGACAGGGAAGGTTCCGCCAGCATGCCGATCACCAACGAGGTGACGGTGATGCCCAGTTGGGCGCCGGACAGCTGGAAGGTCAGCCGTTTCGCGGCCTTGAGGGCGCTGCCGGCACCGCGCTCACCGGCCTGGGCGGACCGCTCCAACTCGCCGCGTTCGACGGTCGTCAGGGCGAATTCGGCGGCCACGAAGACGGCGCAGGCGAGGGTGAGTGCCAGGGAGAGCAGCAGGAGGAGTACGGCGCTCATCGCGGCACCTCCGTCCCGCGGCTCGGGCAGGCCCTGGGCGCGGCAGTGACGGCGCCGGCCGCGCCGGGAGGTTCGTCCATGACGGGATCACAGCTCTCTGTCGGGTCGGTCGACCGAAGGACGTACGGAAGTCGGATCGGATCGGGTCAGGTCAGGTCAGGTCGGATCGGGGGTCGGATCGGCAGCGGGTCAGGTCGGCAGCGGGTCGGCATCGGATCGAGCGCGGGTGCACGGTCGGGTACATGAACACAGCCGGGTACAGGAGCACGGTCGGGTACAGGAGCGCCGTCGCGTACAGGAGCACAGCCGGGCGCACGAGCACAGTCGTGTTCGGTCGTGTTCAGCGAACACCCTCGAAGTCGCCGCCGACGGTCAGGGTCACTTCGCCGGGCGTGGCCCCGGTGTCCTTGGACGCCGTCGTCCCGGGCAGCCGGCTGACGAGCGCCCGTGCCTGCCGCTCCAGTCCGCCGGGGAATCCGACCGCCGTGTCGTCGGCCTCCTGGGGCGCGTTGCCGGTCCCCACGACGGTGAAACCGGCCGAGCGCAGGAGTTCCGCGGCCTTGGCCGCCTCGCCCGCCCTGCCCGTCGCGTTGAGTACGCGGACCCGGACCGCCGCCGCGTAGAGCGGGTTCTCGCTGCCTGCCTCGACCGACTTCTTGTCCACCTCCCGGTCCTTCGCCAGAGCCGAGAACAGGTCGGCGGCCTGCGGGTACTGCCAGACCACATTCGCCCTGTCGGTGGGCACGTCGGCCTCGCGCGGGTAGTTGGGCACGGTCAGGAAGGTCAGCCGGTCGCCCGGGATCCCCTTGAGTTCGGAGGCGAGCGCGGTGAGGGGCTTGATGCCGGCCAGCGCCTTGTCCGTGGTGAGCGACTCGGTGGCCGAGTCGAGGAAGCCGTACAGGGCCGTCGGACTGGTCAGCTTCGCCTGCGCCTTGGCCGCGAGCGCCTCCATGAACTCCTGCTGACGGCCTATGCGGCCGATGTCGGATCCGTCTCCCACGCTGTAGCGGGTCCTGACGTAGCCGAGCGCCTTCTCGCCCTTGACCGTCTGGCAGCCCGCGTCCAGGTCGAGATGTGCCTTCGTGTCGTGGATCGCCGTCTCGGGGCACACCTCTATGCCGTCCAGGGCGTTCACCATGCCCTTGAACCCCTGGAAGTCGACCGACATGAAGTGGTCGATACGCAAGCCGGTGTTCTCCTCGACGGTCTTGATGGTGCAGGCCGCCGCTCCGGCGACCTCGCCACCGGTGCCGCCGACCGCGAACGCCTCGTTGATCTTGAAGTGGTGCGCCGTCGACGTGGTGCCGTCCCCCCGGTCGCAGGCGGGTATCCGTACCCAGGAATCGCGGGGCAGGGACACCACGGTCGCCCACTTCCGGTCGGCCGCCACGTGCATGACCATCAGGGTGTCCGACTGCATGGTGGTCAGGCCCTTGCCGTACTTCCCGTTGTCGCCGTCGCGGGAGTCCGAGCCGACCACGAGGATGTTCTTCGACCCGGGGCTGGCGTTGGCGGGCCGCCCACCGCCGAGCTTGCCGTCGATGTCCGCGGAGTGGATGTTCCCGTCCAGGCTCTGATACGCCCAGAGGCCCGCACCGCCGGCGGCCACCAGCAGAACGGCCAGCACGGCGCCGCCGCGTACGAGGAGCCTGCCGCGCCGGGTCAGCCGCGTGGGCGGCTCCGAGCCGTCGCGGCGCGCGCCGCGCGCCCGTGGCTTCCTGCGTTCCCCACTCATGCCGATCCTTCCGCGTCCGGCCCCCGGTCCGCCCGCCCGTCCGCCGGGCCGAACCGCACCACGCGGAACTCTACATAGCTGTAGAGGAAGGCTCGTCGTCGCCCTTGTGCCGTCGTTCCCCCGACCCGCTCCTGAGCGGGGTCGCCAAGACCACGGCCTAGAGCGGAGTCGCCGCTTTCAGTACGAGGAAGAGGGCGATCGCGGCGTTGAGCGCGGACAGCGCGGACAGCGCCGTACCCGCCGCGGCGACGTACGCCGCGACTCCGGCCGGGGTCAGCGCCGGCGGCCAGCGCCGGTCCGGCGGTACGGGGCCCAGCAGCGCGGCCACCCTGCGCGGGACGGGTCCGGCGGCGAACGCCGGCAGGGGCGGCGCGGAAGCGTGCCGGGAGACGAGCGCCGCCTTGCCCACGGCGCGGGCGGTCGTCCGCCGGTCGCCCGTGACACGGGCGGCCTCCTCGTCCGCCCAGCGTTCGGTGCTGTAGGTGACGGCGGACATCAGCGGGCGCAGCAGCGGATTCGCGCAGCCCGCCAGCCGGACCGCGAGCAGCAGGCGGTGATGACGGCCCGCGAGATGCGCGCGCTCGTGCGCGAACAGGGCCTCGCGCTCCGCCGGATCGAGGCACGCCAGCATGCCGGTGGACACCACGATCCGGCCCGAAGCACCGGACAGCGCGTAGGCGTACGGGGACGCGTCACGCAGGACAGCGACCTCGGACCGGTCCGACGAGGAGTCGAGGGTGCGGTGGGCGAGCGCGTGGAACCGGCGCTGACGCCCCACGACGCACGCGCACGCCGTCGCCACCACCAGCAGGGCGACGATGGCCGCCTTGCCGAAGAACTGGTCGTGCGGCACGGCCTCCCGCACCTCCGGGTCCGACCAGCCGTCGGGCAGCGGATTGCCGGGCAGCTGCGCGGTGCCCACGACCACCAGCAGCCCCAGGCACAGGGTGCTGCACGACGCGAGGATCACCGCGACGGTCGTCAGCAGGCGGGCGGCACGCCGGGGGTGCAGATGCCGCTCGGCCAGGCGCGCGATGGGCAGCGCGGTCAGCGGAAGCACCAGAGGCAGGAAGACGAAGACGCCCATGGGTCATTCGTCCGGTTCGGCCGTCGGCGCGGCGGGTGATCCGGGTCCGGCGTCGTTCAGCAGGGACCGCAGAAGGTCCTCGTCGTCGGAGGAGAGCGCCGATACGAAGCTGGAGAGGACCGCGTCGCGGTTGTCCTGCCGGTCGAGCAGCCGGCGCATGCTCAGCGCCGTGAGATCGGCCTCGTCCACCGCGACCGACTGCCACAGGACGGGCCGCCCGGGGCCGGTGCGCGTCACCGCCCGCTTCTCGTGCAGACGCGTCAGGATCGTGATGACCGTGCTGTACGAAAGGTCCTCCCCGAGCCGTCGCTGAACCCAGCCGACAGGCACCGGCGTGGTGGCATCCCCCAGCGCCGACAGCACCAGCGCTTCGAGTTCACCCTGCCCCCGCCTGCGGGCGCGCGGCGCCTGCCCGTGATCGTCCCGCTCTCCGGCCACGACGTGATCCCCTTCCCGATTCCAGCTGTCCCGCGGACCTCGGGGCATGGCGCCGACGGGTCCGGAAGACGGTCCACTCTCGCCGATCGCGGCGAATCCCGCACCATTCCATCTCTACAGTGTTGTAGATTTCAGGGAGCGGCACTGAGCCTTCCGGACGGTCGCCGTCCGGGACACGACGAGTGGAGAGCGGGAATCGCGATGGGTGTGAGCCTCGGCAAGGGCGGAAATGTATCGCTGAGCAAGGAGGCCCCCGGCCTGACCGCGGTCCTTGTCGGCCTCGGGTGGGACGTCCGGACCACCACCGGGGCCGACCACGACCTGGACGCGAGCGCGCTGCTCTGCGACCAGGCGGGCAAGGTGCTCTCCGACGAGAATTTCGTCTTCTACAACAACCTCCGGAGCCCGGACGGCTCCGTCGAGCACACCGGCGACAACCTCACCGGCGAGGGCGAGGGCGACGACGAGACCGTGAAGGTCGACCTCGCCGCCGTGCCCGCCCGCGTCGCGAAGATCGTCTTCCCCGTGTCGATCCACGACGCCGACACCCGCGGCCAGAGCTTCGGCCAGGTGCGCAACGCGTACATCCGTGTCGTCAACCAGGCCGGCGGCGCCGAGATAGCGCGCTACGACCTCAGCGAGGACGCGTCCACCGAGACAGCGATGGTCTTCGGCGAGCTGTACCGGCACGGCGCCGAGTGGAAGTTCCGCGCGGTCGGGCAGGGTTACGCCTCCGGCCTGAGCGGCATCGTCAGGGACTTCGGCGTCAACCTCTGAATGCCGCCGCCGGCCTCCGCACCCGTACGTCATCGACCGCCCACCGCCCCCAGCCAAGAGCGGAATGAATCATGACCGTCAATCTTTCCAAAGGCCAGCAGATCAGCCTCACCAAGTCCGGCGGCGGTGACCTCACCGTCGTACGGATGGGACTCGGCTGGAAATCCGCGCCCCGCAAAGGCTTCTTCGCCCGCATGACCGCCCGCGAGATCGACCTGGACGCCTCGGCCGTCCTCTTCGCCGGGAAGGACGCCCAGGACGTCGTCTACTTCCAGCACCTGACCAGCGACGACGGATCGGTGCGGCACACCGGCGACAACCGGGTGGGCGGCGCGGGCCAGGGCGGGGACGACGAGTCGATCGTCGTCGACCTGCAACGCGTCCCCGTACACGTCGACCAGATCGTCTTCACCGTCAACTCGTTCACCGGCCAGACCTTCGAAGAGGTCGACAACGCCTTCTGCCGCCTGGTCGACGAGACCACCGGGCAGGAACTGGCGCGCTACACCCTGACCGGAGGCGGACGCCACACCGCGCAGATCATGGCCAAGGTGCAGCGCTCCGGCACCGGTTGGCAGATGACGGCCATCGGCGCCCCCGCCGACGGCCGCACCTTCCAGGACCTGATGCCCGCCGTCGCCTCGCACCTCTGACCGACTGCTCTCGTCTTCCCCGCCCACCGAAAAACAGGAGCGCACACATGGCACTGTGGGACCGCATCAAAGAGTCCGCGTCGACGATGCAGACACAGCTCAACGCGAAGAAGAACGACCTCAAGAGCGGTGGATTCCGCGACGCGAGCATGGCCATGTGCGCCCTCGTCGCCGCGGCCGACGGCTCCATCGACCCCTCCGAGCGCCAGCGCGTCGCCTCGCTCATCATGGGCAACGACGTACTTCAGAACTTCCCCGCCGCCGATCTGCAACGCCGCTTCGACGACTACTGCCAGCAGCTGACCGCCGACTTCGACTTCGGGAAGGTCAGCGTTCTCCAGACCATCGGCAAGGTCGCCAAGAAGCCCACCGAGGCCCGCGCCGTCATCCAGATCGGCATCGTCATCGGCGGCGCCGACGGGAACTTCGACAAGTCGGAACGCGCCGTGGTCCGCGAAGCCTGCTTCGCGGTCGGCATCTCGCCGGACGAATTCGACCTCTGAGTACTCCCGGGCCAGGGCCGGGCCCGGCCCTGGCGACATACCGGAGACAACCACGAGTCGGGGGCGGGATGGACGGGTACAGGTCGCTGCGGCTGCGGGACGAGGACAGAGCCGCCTACACGGCGGCGCTGGACGATGTCATCGGGTCGACGGAGATACAGCGGCGGCTGGGACAATCCGGCGTCGAGCCGGGCCAGTTGCGGGTACGGGGACTGGCGGCGGGTCCGCGCGTGGCATCGGCCGTCGAACCCGCCTACCGGTCCTACGTCGCGCTGCGGCAGCGGTCCCTCGGCGAGACCCCTCTCCT
Source organism: Streptomyces panacea (assembly GCF_040560175.1). Lineage (NCBI taxonomy): Bacteria > Bacillati > Actinomycetota > Actinomycetes > Kitasatosporales > Streptomycetaceae > Streptomyces > Streptomyces panacea. Next base: position 17,208 of record NZ_JARJHW010000002.1, on the reverse strand, counting down.
GCCGTCCTTGTCCGGCCCGGGGCACCAGCAGGTCAGTGGCGCGGGCCTGCTGCCGGTCCTGGCGGTCCTCACCCCCGTCCTCGCCGTCAGCGCCGCCACCGTGTTCCTTCTGCTGGGTTACGGTCTGCGCCTCACCGGCAGCGCACCCGCCATGGCCGGCACCCTGGTCGACTCGGGGTGGATCAGCCTCGGCGTGGGCGCGCTGGCCGCCGTGGTCGGTGTGCTCGGCCTGTACCGCACAGCCTCTCGGCACCGAGTCCTGGGCGACCGGCGCGATCGCAGTGCTACGGCGGAGGCCGAGGCGGCCCGGGTGGCGTGGCTGCGACAACTGCGCGCCGCCATACGGGCGCTGCTGCTCCAGCACCTCGACGAGACCGCACCGCCCGTGGCGGGCGGCGACGGGTCCGCGATCCATCGCCCCCGCTTCACCAGCCCGCGCTACACCGGACCCGACTTCGGGAGTCCGGGGGCGCCCGGACCCGATCTCCCCACCCTGCGGGGCTGAGGACGTACGACCGTTCCGTACGCGACCGGACAGGGCGCCGCTCCGTGGAGCGCCCGGACACATGGCTCGAACCGTTCCGCCGGTCGACGGGCGGACGACACCGCAAGGTCGCGTGGAGCGGGGATCTCTTCCGGGAACCCCCGCCCGCGCCTTGGCGCGTCATGGAAGAACGGCTGCGCCATGTCGATGACCCTGCCCTCCGCACTGCGACGACTGCCGCTGCGGCAGTTGGTCTGTCTCGTTCCGCTCCTCCTCGTGGGCGCCTGGGTGGCCGGGAACTGGCCGGTGGTCCTCGCGGGCGTCGGCGAGTTGCGCGGCGCGGACCGGAACTGGCTGCTGGCGGCGGTCGTCCTGACCGGGGCGTGCTGGATCCCGGTCTGCCTGCTGCGCCAGGGCACCGTCATGGAACGGCTGCCCGCCGGGCGGCTGCTGGCCTCCCAGGTCGCGGCCGGAGCGGCGAACCATCTGCTGCCCGCCGGGCTCGGCGCGCACATGGTGACGCTGCGGTTCCTCAAGGTCTGCGGGATACCCACCACGCGGGCGTGCGCCGCGCTCGCCCTCTACTCGCTGGCCCAGCCGATCGGCCGGTACGCCCTGCTGCTCACGCTCATGGCCGCCTGCCCGTGGGCCATTCCGCAGGCCGGGGCGCTGTCGGCGGAGCACGGGGTGACGGCGCTGCTCCTCCTGGTCGGCGCGCTCACCCTGGCGGCGCTGGTGCTGTGGTCGGTACGGCCGCTGCGCGGCTTCGTCGGGGACTTCCTGCGGACCGCGCTGACCGACGCGCGCGCCCTGCACACCAGGCCCGCCCGGGTGATCGCGCTGTGGACCGGGGCACTCGCCTTCCCCGCCCTCCAGGCCGCCGTCATGGTCTCGGTGGCTCGCGCGCTGCACATGCCGGTGCCCACCGTCGGCATCGTGATCGCCTACCTGGCCGCCGGGATCGTCGCCGGGATCGTGCCGACGCCGGGCGGGATCGGCTCCGTCGAGGCCGCGCTGCTCATCGCGCTCGTCGGCGCCGGCTCCCCGGTCTCCGTGGCGACCGGCGCGGTCCTCGGATTCCGTCTCGTCACGGTGTGGCTGCCGCTGCTGCCCGGGGCTCTGGTGCTGGTCGTACTGGTCCGCCGGAAAGTGCTCTGAGCGCCGGGTGCGGCGGCCGGACGGGGAGCGTCAGGAGCAGCGCGAGCGCCGTCCAGACGAACGCGTTGCCGCCGATGAAGCCCGCGACGCCGCTCGCGTCGTACCGCCACAGCCATACGACGTAGCTGCACTGGATCACGTACACCGCGACCGCCGCGATCAACGGGCGCCCGCGGCGCGGCGGTTCGAGGGCCCGGTCGGCGAGGACCGCCAGCGCCGGGAGCAGCCAGACGAGGTGGTGCACCCAGGTGACCGGGCTGACGAGGCACGCGGCGGCGCCGGTCAGCGCGATGCCGCCGCGCACGTCGCCCACCGTTCTCGCCTTGTCGACCCGGTACGCCCAGGCGCCGACGACGGCGACGACGCCGCAGGCCCACCACAGCCGATCGGGTTCGGCCGGTGCGGAGAGCCGGGCGAGGACGCCCTGCAAGGACTGGTTGGAGACATAACTCAGGTCGCCGATACGGCTCGTGTCCCAGAGGGCCGACGTCCAGTACGCGTGCGAGGCACCCGGTGCGAGCCACCCGGCGAGCAGGGTCGCGCCCACGGCGACGGCGACGGCCGTCCCGGCGGCACGCCACCGGCGCGTGACGACGAGGTAGCCGATGAAGATCGCGGGGGTGAGTTTGACCGCCGCGGCGAGTCCGATGCCGATGCCCGCCCACCGGCTGCCGGTGGACAGCAGACGGGCGTCGGTGAGGACGAGGGCCAGCAGGAGGAGATTGACCTGGCCGAAGCTGATGCTGTCGTAGACCGGTTCCAGCAGCGCGAGCATGCACAGGATCAGGGTGTACGAGGTCCACCGGTCCAGGCCGTGACGGCGGATCACCGGTTCGGCGAGCCGGCGCAGGATCAGGGCCAGGGCGCCGAGGTTCGCCACGATGCCCACGGTGAGCGCGACGGGCCAGGCGAGCAGCGACAGCGGCAGCACACACAGGGCGGCGAAGGGCGGGTAGGTGAATCCGTACACCTGGCCGGGGACCCGGTAGTCGTAGAGCCCGGCGCCGCGCAGCCCGCCCCCGGCGTCGGTCCAGTGACGCACCGCGTCGTAGTAGACCCACAGGTCGAACCAGTCGCGGTGGTACGGCACGGTCGCGACGAAAGCCGTCACGCCCGCGCACAGCACGCCCAGGAGCAGATACCGGCGGCGCCGCGACGCGGGCCACCACCCCTTCGTGCCCCGCCTCGTCGCGTCCCGCGGCCTCATGCCGGGCCCCTTCGTGCCACGCCCCCTCATGCCCCGGCCCTTCATGCGGCCCTCCCCGCTTCCCGCGCGGTCAGCGTCTCTTCGTCGCCCGACATCTCGCGCGCCCACCAGAGCGCGACCGCCGCGAACACCGCGCCGCACATCGCGAGCGCCAACTGGAGGCCGTCCGCGGCCAGTCCGCTGGGCAGTTGGGCCAGCGCGAGCACTCCGCTGGCGATGGCCACCACCCGGCGCGCCGGTCCCGGCGGGGCCGCCGCCGCCAGCGGGAACAGGCCCCACAGCACGTACCAGGGGCGGATCGCCGGGCCCAGGACGGCGACCGCGATCAGGCTGAGGCCCAGCGCGTAGACGGGGCTGTGCCGGGGACGGCGCAGCCACACCCACAGCACGGCGACGGCCGTCGCGGCCAGGCCGACCGCGCGCCAGGCGTCCAGTGCGAACGGCGCCAGGTCGCTGCCCGCGCTGTGCAGCGCCGACGCGGTCATGCGGCCGAGGAGGGAGGTGAGGGCCCAATTGTGGCGGGAGACCGGGGTGTTGAGGGCGCCGATCCAGCCGTAGCCGGTGCCGGTCACCGCGGTCACCACGGCGGTCGTCAGGAGGGCGGTACCGGTGACCGCGCACGCCGCTCTGAGCCATCGGTACCGGCCCGTGAGCCCGCCGGCCCAGAAGGCGGCGACGGCCAGCAGGCCCAGCGCGGCAGGTGCCTTGACCAGAGCGGCGAGCGTCATCAACACCGCGCCCAGCACGGGGAAGCGGCCCTTCGCGGCCACCAGCGCCATGCCGAGCAGACCCAGCATCACGGCGTCGTTGTGCGCGCCGGCCACCAGATGCAGCAGAATCAGTGGATTGAGCGCCCCGAGCCACAGCGCGGCACCCGGGGCGGTTCCGCCCCGGCGGGCGAGCAGCACCAGCGACAGCACCATCAGGCCCACGCCGAGCAGCGCGACCAGCCGCATGCCGAGCACCCCGGCCGAGAGCTCCGCCCGTGAGGCGCGCGCGATCAGCGAGGCCAACGACAGGAACAGCGGACCGTACGGGGTCGGCGTGTCCTGCCAGATGGGCGCTACCTGCGCGGCGAGCGGACCGCCGAGCTGGTCGGGACCATGGGTGTACACGTCGATCTGGGCGTCCACCATCGCGCCCTGCGCCAGATAGCTGTACACGTCGCGGCTGAACAGCGGTGGGGCGATCACCAGCGGCGCGGCCCACACCATGAGCGTGACGACCATGGCGCGCGTACCGGGCGGTCGCGGGCCGCGCACGGCGCGGCCCAGCCAGGCCCAGGCCGCGACGAGCAGCACGAGCCCGAAGTAGGCGCCGAAGAGTCCCACCGCCGCCGCTTCCGACGACGGTGCGAGGGCCTCACCGACCGGCAGGGCACCGGCACTCGTACCGCCGACGGCCACGGCCGCGGAACCGGTGAGCCCCAGCAGCCGGCATTTGCGTATATGCGATTCGTCGCCCGGGGTCTGCACCCAGGGAGCGTGCCTGCCGACGGTGGCGGGAAGGGAACGTGCGTCGCGGTGCTGGTGGTGGCGGACGTGAACATTCCGATGGCCACCGGCCATCCGGCCGCGTGCACCGCGCCGTATCCGAGCCCGACCGCGTGCCCGGTCGGTGCCGGTCAGTGCCGGTCAGTGCCGCGGTGACAGCCGCACCGCACCAGTACGGCGCGGTGCGGTGCGGGTGCGGGTGCGGGTGCGGGTGTGTCAGGAGGTGGAGTCGGTCCGGCGGCGGCGGACGGTGAAGACCGCGGCGGCGCCGAGCGCCAGCGCCGCGCCGGCCGCCGCGGCGAACTGCGGGAGCGGTGAGGAGGAGCCGGTGCTGGCCAGGGAGCCGGTGGCGGAGTTCGCCGTGGTGCTGGACGTGCCGCCCTGCGGCTCGGTGTCCGGGGTCTGCGGGGTGGTCTTGTCCGGCTTGGGATCGTCGACGTCGTCGGGGACGTTCGTGTCGGCGGCGAGGAGTTCGAAGGCGTACTCGGTGGGGAAGTTCCCGCCGCAGGACTCGTCGTCGTTGACGTAGTCACTGGAGGCGAAGGCGAGGCCGTCCCCCGCCGGGGCCTTGGCGTCCACCTTCAGGCGCAGCTTCACGTCGGCGTGGGCGCCGGCCTTCAGCGGGCTGATGGAGCCGGCGGTGCCGTCCTCTCCCACGTTCTTCCAGACCGGGGACGCGGTGGTCGACCACTGCAGGTGGAAGGCGTCGTCGATGTCGTTGAGACCGCTCTTGTCCGTCGCGTGGAAGTAGACGAACGGGGAGACCTCGTCCAGCGTCTTCTTCGTGCCGTTGCCCACGCGGATCGAGAAGTCGGTCGTCGAGCCCGCGGCGATCTTGGACGGCAGGCCGTGGACGACGGTGCTGAGCTCCCTCTCGTAGTCGCACTCCGGTTCGTTGGGCTCCTCCGACTCCTCCTCCTTGGCGTCGGCGAGCGCCTTGTCGGCGGCCTCCTTCACCTCAAGGGCCTCTTTCAGGGCGCTCTGGGCCTTGGAGTACTCCCGGGCGGCGGCGACGCGCGCGTCGTCGGCGACCCGGCCGGCCGTCGCGGCCTTCTCGTCGGCCGTCGCCTTGGCGTCCCCGGCGGACACGGCGGCGGTCCCGGCGTCGGTGACGGCCTTCTCCGCAGCCGCCTTCTCCTCGTCGGTCGCGGTCTCGGGCAGCGCGGCGAGCGCGGCCTCGGCGTCGCTCAGCGCCTTGTCGGCGTTCTCCTTGACGGTGGCGGCGGCTGCCGCCTCCTTCCTGGCGGTCGCCGCGGCGGCGTTCAGGGGCGCGTCGTCGGAGAGAGCCGCTTCGAGGACGATCCGTGCGGCCTGCTGCGCGGCGAGGGCGTTCTCGTACGCCTTCTGCGCCTTCTTCGCGGCCTTCTCAAGCTCCTCGATGGAAGGTTTGCCCCGCTCGTCCTGCCGCGCCTGCGACGCGGCGGACGGCTTGGCGTCGGCGAGCGCGGGGGTGACGGAGAGGAGGACGACGGGGGTGGTCACGGCGGCGGCGACGGCGGTGGCCAGAATGCGGCGAATCTTCAACGGAGTCCTTCGCGGGTCCGAAAACAGGTCTGAGAACAGGCTCGAAAAACGAGCCTCGAAAAGCGGGTTCACGTGTTGAGGCGACCACTGCGGCAGCACCACGCAGGGCTTGTTGGTGATCGTATGACCGAAAACACCGTTGTCGGAAGCGTGTTAAGCGGGGAACGAGAGCCGCACGCCGTTCACATGGGCGGGGCAATTGCCTCGTAAGGGGATAGTTGCTTTCCGCACACGGTCCACTTTTGTGATCCATGTCATTTCATGGAAGGCGTCGGTGGCGGTGCGGTGCGGTGGCGGTGCGGGTACGCGTCACTCACCGCACGGGGAAACCGAAGGAGTACCCCTGCTCCCTCAGCCAGGGCAGCACCTCACCCAGAGCGGCGACGGTCTGGGAGCGTTCCCCTCCCGCGTCGTGGAAGAGGACGGTCGGACCGTCGGAGATCTCGCTCTTGACGGTGGCGACCATGGTGTCCACGCCGGGACGCTCGAAGTCCTTGGAGTCGACGTTCCAGCCCAGCGGCCGCATCCCCCGGGACGCGGCGAGCTGCCGGCTGTACGGGGTGAAGGCACCGCCCGGGGCCCGGTAGTACTGCGGCCGGACACCTCCGGACGCCTTGGTGATCATGCGTTCGGCGTCCAGGATCTGCTTGGACTGGTAGGCCTCGGACTTGGTGTCCATGGTGGTGTCGTGCGAGACCGTGTGGTTGCACAGCCGGTGCCCGGCCGCCACTACATCCTTGACCAGGTCCGGGTGGGCCTCGGCCTGCGTGCCCACCATGCAGAACGTGGCCTTCGTGCCGTTGTCCTTCAGCAGTCGCAGCACCTGCGGCGTCCAGAGCGGGTCAGGCCCGTCGTCGATGGTGATGTTGACGCCCTGGGGACCGCGGTCCGAGGCGTGCGCGATGTCCGCCGCCACCTTGGCCACTTTCCCGTCCTGCTCCCCGGCGCCCGGCACGGAGACGGGTGCTTGCGGCCGCTGCCCTCCGCCGGGGTTGGCCTGCGCACTCCACATCGAGGTGGCCGCGGCCACCGCGGTCACGCCGAGCGCGGCAGCGAGCAGCCGGCCGTGCCATCCCCGTCCCTTGTGCCGTGCCATGTCGCCCGCCCTTTTGTTGTCTCCGCCGATGCCGTGCGCCCATCAAGACATACGAACGCCGGTACCGGTCACCTCTGTTACCGATCGCGGACGAACCCGCAGGGGGGCGGCGACAAACGCGGAAGATCCGCGACAGGCGAGGGGGTGGACCGGCGGCAGGGGCCCGGTGTGCGGCGATCCGCGGGGCGGGCCTGATACGAATCTGACGCCACGTCCGGCTCGGGTGAACCGAGCTCGCGGCACTGACGTCGGTGATCAGGTGACCAGAGGACGGCACAAGCTGAAGCGAGGCGTACCCATGAGCAGGCCGATGCGTGAAATCCCCCTCGCCGGCGGCCCGGTCGAGTTCCGCGGCACGCTGGAACTGGAGACCACCGCGACGGCGGTGTTGCCGCTGCGGCTACCGGCGTGGACCAGGGCGCAGTACCCGGACGTGTTCATGCGGGCTGTGTCCGAGATGCCGACGGGCGTCCGGCTGGTGTTCCGCACCGATGCGAGCGCGCTGGAACTCGAGGTCCTCACCACGGTGCTGCACTTCGACGGCGCTCCGGATCCGATGGATCCGGGGTCGGTGGATCTGGTGGTGGACGGGGAGTTGGCCGGCCGTGCGGAGGTGCCCGTCGGGAACGTGCTGGGCTTGGCCGGTCCGAGCGGTGAACCGCGGCTGGAGCCCGGTGCCCCGGGGACGGTGCGGTTCGCGGACCTTTCGACCGGGGTCAAGGAGGTCGAACTGTGGCTGCCGCAGCAGACCCGTACCGAACTGATCGCCCTGCGCGCCGACGCCGAGGTCCTGCCGCCCACGCCGAGCGACCGGCGCCGTTGGGTGCACCACGGCAGTTCCATCAGCCACTGCATCGAGGCGGACGCCCCCACGGGCACCTGGCCGGCCGTGGCCGCCGCGATCGCCGGGGTGGACCTGGTCAATCTCAGCCAGGCCGGGAACGCGATGCTGGACCCGTATGTCGCGCGCACCATCCGGGACTCCCCGGCGGATCTGATCAGCCTCAAGGTGGGCGCCAACATCGTCATTGGCGCCTCGTTCCGTCGGCGCACGTTCGCCCCGGCCGTGCACGGCTTCCTCGACATGATCCGCGACGGTCACCCCGACACCCCGTTGCTGCTGATCTCGCCGATCGTCTGCCCGAATGTCGAGGACGCCCCCGGTCCCCGCTTCCTTACGCCTGAGGGGACCACGACGACCGGGGATGCCGCCGAGGTGGCCCGGGGCGCGCTGACGATGAACCATGTACGCGAGATCCTCGCCGACATCGTCCGCGAGCGCGCCGAGCACGACCGGAACGTGCGTTACCTGGACGGGCGCGACCTCTTCGGCCCCGACGACCTCGGCGACCTGCCGGACGGCCTGCACCCGAACGCGGCCGGCTATCGGCGGATGGGCAACCGCTTCGCCGACATCGGCTTCGGTCCGCGGGGCGCCTTCGGCCGGTGACCCCGCGCCTCCGGGCGCTCGGGGCCGTACCCGTAGGAGCCGAACTCGGGGCGGCGATCGGTGTCGGCTCGATACGGCGGTGGCCGAGCTCCGTGGCCTCATGCGCCGTGACCTCGGCGCGGCCGGCTCCGTCACGAGGAACTGACGGAGCCGGGCATCGGACCGGGCCGGGCGGGCGTACGGCGCGGTCACGGGTAGCTGATGCCGGTCAGCTCCTCGGCGGCGGCCCACAGCTTCTTCCCGCACGCGGGGTCGGCCGCCTCCGGGTTGGGCTTCGTCACGGCGACGGGGCCGCGGATCTCCTGGAAGCCGGACGGTCCGTAGAGCCGGCCGCCGCGTACGCCGGGCGCGGTCGCCGCGTGCAGCTGCGCCCGCGCGCCCCCTTGGACCGAAGGGAACGCCCGCTGCGTCGCCCGGTCGACGGCCCGCGAGAACGCCCCGTGTTCCTCGAACGCCCGCGGGCTGAGGTTGGTGCGGCAGATCCCGGGATGGGCGACGACGCTGACGACGGGCGAGCCGGCCCGTTCCAGGCGGCGGTGGAGTTCGAAGCCGTACACGGTGCAGGCCAGCTTGGAACGGGCGTACGCGCGCCGGGGTTTGAAGTCGTTCCGCGACATCAGGTCGTCGAAGTCCAGTCGGGCGCCCCGGTGGGCGGTCGAGCTGAGGCTGACCACGCGCGGGCCGTCCGCGCGGCTGAGGGTGCCGAGCAGCAGGCCGGTGAGCGCGAAGTGGCCCAGCATGTTGACACCGAAGTGGGCCTCGAACCCGTCGTCGGTGGTGCGGGGCGGGCCGAGATGGAGGACACCGGCGTTGTTGACCAGGAGGTCGATCGCCGGGAAGTCGTCGTTCATGCTCTTCGCGAAGGCGCGTACGGAGTGGAGTGAGGCCAGGTCGAGTTGGCGTGCTTCGATCTCGGCGCCCGGTACGGCCTGCCGGATACCGGCGACCGCCCGCTCTCCGGCGACGGTGTCGCGTACGGCCATCACGACCCCTGCCCCGCCGCGGGCGAGTTCGGTCGCGGTGACCAGGCCGAGCCCGGAGTTCGCGCCGGTCACGACGGCTACCCGACCGCGCTGGTCGGGGATGTCACGTTCAGTCCATTCGGGCATGGCCGAGTCTCCCGGGGAGTGGTGTGCACACGGCTGAGGAGGGGTGTGCAGGGCTGCTCGGCGACAACGGTAGGAGTGGACCGGCGACGCGCGGTCGCACTTCTTTCCCTAGGAGTGCCAGACCTACCTTCGGCCCGCGCCGTACCCGCACACTGTCCGTATGCCTGCCGACCACCCGTTCGCCCGTGAACTCGGTGACTTCCTCCGCGCCCGGCGCGGCCGGCTGCGCCCGCAGGACGTCGGGCTGGAGCCGGGCCCCCGGCGCAAGGTCACCGGGCTCAGGCGCGAGGAGATCGCGCTGCTGGCCGGGCTGAGCACCGACTACTACCAGCGCATGGAGCAGGGCCGCGACGTACACCCCTCCGACAACGTCCTCGACGACCTCGCCACCGCGCTGACCCTCGACGACGACGAACGCCGGCACCTCTTCGCGCTCGCCCGGGCGGCACGCCGGCCGCAGCGCGTCCGCAAGCGCCGCGCCCCTGAACGCGTACCGGCCGGCACCCGGCACCTGCTGGCCGCCATGAACACCCCCGCGGTGGTGCTCGGCCGACACCTCGACCTGCTCGCGTGGAACACGCTCGCCGAGGAGTTGTTCGGCGACCCGAACCAACAGCCGCCGGAGCACCGCAACATGCTCACCTCGCTGTTCCACGACCCCGAGACCCGGATGCGCTGCCCCGACTGGGAGGCCACCGCGCTCCAGTACATCGGCATGCTGCGCGCCGCCGTCGCCACCGACCCGACGCACCCGCGGGCCACCACGCTCATCGGCGAACTCAGCATCCGCAGCGCGGACTTCCGGCGGCTCTGGGCCCGGCACGAGGTGCGCGAGACGGTGCACGGGACGAAACTATTCCGGCATCCCCAGGTCGGCGAGATCACGGTCGAGTGGGGCAGCTACCCGCTGCCCGGCAGCCCCGGCCCGGTCATGTTCGTCTACACCGCCGAGCCCGGCACCCCCGACGCCGAGCGGCTGCGGCTGCTGGCGTCCCTGCGTGCCGCCCGTACCCGGCGCGGCGAGCGGGACAGTGACCGCGGCACGCAGAACGCCCGGCCGGGAGTCCCCGGCCGGGCGTCTGGCTGAGCATCTGGCCGAGCCGCTGACAACAGCCGCTCCACCAGCGGATCGACCGGCGGACCGACCGGCGGATCGCTACGCCGCAATCAGCTTCGGATCAGATCGTCGGCGTTTCATCGACGATCTCCTTGTGCGGTTCGACAATGAACTTCCAGCCGTCGCTGGGCTCCAGGAACCGCACACGAGTCGGGTAGATGTCCAAGGCGCGGCGGTCGCGATTCTGACCAGTCGTGTTCTTCCGCCCCCGGGCCGGCTCCTCGAACAGGTCGACCTTGACGTCCGGCACCGCGGCGACTTCCTCGCTCCAGCGCTGAACGATCCCCGCGCCGAACGCGTCACGTGCGGCGGAGTAGAGCGAGTCCAGAGACTCCATGTTCCCGTTGGGTACGAAGAGGGCGAGGTTCAGGAGGACGCCGGCACTCTGGAGAACCTCGATTTCCTCCCCCGCCTTGTCGGCGACCCAGATCCCGCGCTCTTCGGCATTGTCCGGGAGAACGTGGATTTCCTCACCGAAGACCGTCTTCGCGGTGAAGGACCCTCCTTCGAAATTCTTACCCGGCTCCGTAAGGAAAGCCGAGGCGTAGCAGTCGAGAGGAAGGCCATCCATCTCCGCCGAGACGAAGATGCCGTCCTGGAGCCCCAGCTCTGAAACCTCACCGGCCGTAAGACGTCGAGCCGTAACCTTCTCGGTATTCACGCCATTCCCCTTTTGTTGCGACGTACTGCGAATTCACTGAACTCTACCACGAGAACGACCCGCCAGTTCCCGTCGCGCATTCCCTCGCTGTGACGATAGTACCTGGTCAGACGGGTCTCCGAATAAATTCATCCGGTAGCACAGCAGACGAATCCACTCGTATCGCCAAGAGAAGACGGCACCCCTGGAGAAAGGCCGTGAGCCCGGAGATGACCTACCAGATTCGACGTCGCTTTCGGCAACGAAGTCGACCCTCGACCGGAATGCGGGCGGACTTATCCGAATGACAACAGACCCGCACACCTGGGCGATCACTTCTGCCGGGGCGAAAGCCGATCCCACTGATTCCCTCGACCAATTCCGACAGACCGGTCCCGGCGTTCCAACACGACACCATTTCCGCCGGCCCGGTCGGTCCGATCGACCCGGTCGCCTCGGTCGCCTCGGTCAGAGGCCGACCGTGTCCGCCAGGCCGTCGGTGTGGGCGCGGAGGAAGGCTTCGGGGTCGGTCAGCGTGTCCGCCGCGTAGTGGCCGAAGGTGTCGAACAGGATGGCGCCGATGACCGCGCTCCACAACCCGTAGACCCGGGCGACGTTGCCCACCGGCATGTCGAAGCCGAACGCTCCCCGCAGTCGCTCCATGTCGGCGCGGACCGTCGGATTACGCGGTGCCTCGACCGTTCTCAGCTTGCCCGCTCGCCAAGCGTCCTCGACCAGTCCGGCGAGCGCGAGGGCAAGTCGCGTGCCGGGCCCCACGGTCTGGTTGCCGGGAGCGGTGTAGCCGGGGACGGGTGTGCCGTAGAGCATGGCGAATCGGGACGGTTCGCGGACGGCCCAGGCGCGCGCCGCGAGTACTGCCGCCTCCAGCCGCTCGCGGTGCGACAGGTGCGACGCCGCGGCGAGCGCCACGTCGACGTCGTCGGCGAGTTCGTCGTACGCGTCGACGATCAGCAGGGTGATGAGCGCTTCGCGGTCCCGGACGTAACGGTAGAGCGCTGACGGTACGACTCCGATGTCGCGGGCCACGGCCCGCAGGGACAGGTCGGCCGGAAGTACCGTCGCCAGGTGCTCCCGCCCCACGCGCACGATGTCACGCATCATCTGCTCGCGTGCTACTTGCCGTGAAGTGACCATGCATCCACCTTATAAGTCAACGGTGTTCTCTCCTGGACCGGCAGTGCGCGCAGGCCGGCCGGGTGTCCCGGCCGGCCTGCTGGGCGCGCCAACTCAGATCGCCTTCAGTGGGGCGTTCCCGAGCTGGACGACCCGCCACGATTCCCACCCGCGGCAGACGATGTAGGCGAAGATCGTGAACGCCGCGACCGAGGAGTCGGTGATCGAGGACTGCATGCCCTCGGTGGTGTCCAGGATGGTGAAGGCGAGCACCGCTGCCGCGACCTTGTGGAGGATCACCAGCTCCCAGATCGCCGGGACATGACGCGGCCGGTACGCGAGCATCGCCCACATCGCGCTGAACACGAAGTATCCGAAGGTTCGCCATCCCTCCACCATCAAACGGTCGTCGCTCGCCGCCGCCATCAGGAAGAAGCCGTTGATGAACACCGCGAAGGTGACTGCCGAGTTGAGGGCCATCAGGCCGCGGCCGATGAGGTCCCAACGCCGGGACGGGGTGCTGTGGGCAGAGGTGGTCGCTGTGGCCATGACGGGCGTCCTTTGGGTGAGGAGGTGGCTTCCGAGAACACTGTTCTCCGTTGAGGAAGAGCATGCCCCACCCTCCGACCAGAGTCAAGAACAGTGTTCTCGTTTGCTGTGGCCGGAGCGGATTCACCGGGGTCCGCCGGGGCCCGGGGCGAAGTCGATCAGGAGCTCGGGGACGTTCTCGCTGGTCGCGAGCCACGCGCCGTACGCCTCTGACGCGGGTCACGACCTCGGCCGGTTCGCCCTCCAGGGGCATCGCGCGCGGCCATCGCGGCAGCGGCCGGCGACTCTCCCGCGTCGGATACGGGCGGAGGTACACCGCCAGGTCGGCGGTGACCCGTGAGGGAACCCGCCTCCCGCGCCGGCCCGACTCCTGACGGCTCCTGACCGGACGCCCCGCCAGGCCCCTCTTCAAGCAGCACGAATGTCCCGGGCCCGCCGGTGAGCGGACCGGACGTCGGCGCGTATCCGACCGCCACAACCACCAACCCGGCGGAGCTACACGGTCACAGCGCTGGGGAGTTCACGATCGCGTGGCGATTCCGCACTCCGTCTCGCCCGGCTCCCCCAGGCGCGCGTCCATCGATGTCTCGCGCTCGTACGGGTCCACCTCGGGGCCCTTCCCCGAACCCTTGACCGCGCGTTCGGCGGTGAACTCGGGGAGGAAGTAGCCCGTGGAGTCGCCGCAACCGCCGTTGGCGGCGTCCACCTTGTAGGAGAGGAGGGAGAACGTTCCCGCCTCGGTGATCACCTTCTCCGGGTCGTCCCAGCTCATCACCGTCTCGCGGCGCGCGATGGTGCGCGCGACTTCGTCGCTGCCCTTCGCGGCGCGGACGAGCGGATAGACGTAAGTGACGTCGGCGGTCACCTCGACCGCGCCGCGCTTGCCCTCGCGGAACGTGATCTCTCCCCGCGTCTTGACCACGTCACCCACCAGCCGCACCTTCGTCTGCGCGAAGCGGCTGAACAGCAGCAGCGGGTCGTTCTCGCGATCGTTCTCCTGGTGGGGCTCGCGGAACGCGGCCGTCACGTAGTCCTGGACATCGCGCTGATGTGGATTCATCAGCGCGATGGCCTTCTCCGGTCGCCCCCCGCGCAGCACGTCGGGATCCAGACTGGACGCGGCGAGGAAGTCCCGGGTCTCGTCGAGCGCCCGCGCGACCTGTTCCCTGGTCATCCAGCCGGTCGCCCGCGCCGCGGGCACGCCGATCCCGGCCGTCCCGTCGAACCACTCCGCCGCCGGCGATCCCCTGAACGGCTGTTCCCGAGTGGGCAGTTGGGGTACGGATTCCACGGCGGGCGACGCGTTTCCGCGGCCTCCGTCGCCGTCCCCGAACCATCCGACGACCCGCCCCGGATCCAGCGCCACGCCCAACAGGCCGACCGCGAGCAGCAGTCCGACGACATGCCACCCCTTGTTCCGTCTGCGCGGGGGTGGTTGGTGGGTCCGCCATCCCTCGGGGGGTCCGGTCTCCTCGCGCAGGCGCCGTCCGACCATCCGGGCCCGCGCCGACGGCTCCTCGGGCGCGCCCCGGCCACCGGCCTCGGCATCCCGCAGGAAGCGCTCCCACTCCTCGTCCGGTATGGACGCATCGTCCTTGGCCATGACGTTCCCCCTTGTCGCGCGACTGGTTCCTCCCCAGGACCGTTCGCGATCGGAACATCATCACATGGCTCGGACGGGTCTCGGACGGGGGCTCGGGCGGGTCTCGGCCGGGGTCTCAGCCGAGGTCGAGGAGTTCCTCGTAGAAGCCGCCGAAGCCGCGTTCGGGGTCGACGAGGTGGATCTCCAGGATCCAGTGGCAGGTGCGTCCGGCGCGGTCGGGGCGGCGCAGCGGGGTGTCGTTGCCGAGCGCGATGTACGACTCGATGTCGGCGCCGTCGATCTTCTCGTGCGGGAACTCGCCCACCGGATGCCCGGCGTGCCAACCGCCCAACTCCCAGCCCCGCTCGGCGGCCAGCCGGCCGACCTCGGCGTGCAGGCGGGCACCGGTGATGTCCGGGTCCGCGTCGAAGGCGCGGCGCCCGGCGGCGAACACCTCGGGCAGGTCGTCGCGCAGCCGGTGCTTCACGGGGTCGTCACCGAGCACGAAGGTGCGCCCGAAGTCGGCCTCCCACTCCTCGAAGATCGGGCCGAAGTCGGCGAACGCGATGTCGTCCTGGCCGATGACCCGGTCCGGTGGGTTCTCCCGGTACGGGTGGAGGGTGTTCGGCCCGGAACGGACGATGCGCTTGTGCCAGTGGCGGGTCGGACCGAACAGCTCATTGGCGAGATCGCGGATGCGGTCACTGACCGCCTGCTCCCCCACCCCCGGCGCGACCAGGCCCCGCGACTCGATCTCGGCGAAGAGGTCGGCGGCCTTGGCCTGGGCGTCCAACAGGCGTTCGGCGCGGGTGGTCTCGTCGTTCATCTGTCCCTCTTCGTCATGTGTCGCAAGGGCTGCCGACGTCAGCCTAGACGAGAGAGGGGGTTGGCATTGGCGAGGCCAACAATCCACTTCAGCGTTGGTCGCACCAACATTCTGGCAGCAGTGGATGGTCACACGAACGACGGCCGCGAGGATGTCGCGGCCGTCGTTACGGCGCCGGGCGCCCGCCTGTGCGGTGACCGGCCGGTCACCGCACAGGGCCGTACGTGTCGCTCAGCCGACCTGCTTCACCTCGATGACCTTGTACTCCTTGCCACCGATGATCTTCGTCCGCTCTCCGACCTTCTCGAACTTGCCGTCGCGCGGGATCAGGACCTCCGACTCCTTGCCCCGGTAACGGGACAGTGGGTCGATGTTGCGGCCGTTGTCCGTGGTGATTTCCAGCAGGACGTTCTCGCCACCGGGCCGGTTCTTGTTCGCCGAGGCTTCAACGGCACGATCGGCCTTTGCCGGGTCGCTGGAGGTGCTGAGGTACTCGGGCATCTCGATCACCTCACCGTTGGCGAACCGCTCGACCAGTTCGTCCGGCATGAACGTCCCCCGGTAGAACGTCCCCTCGACCGGCGGCAGATGGTCCAGAGCACGGTCCATGCGCTCGATGAACTCATCCATCTTGTTCCCGCGGAGACCGGGGATCGTGTTACCACGCAGGTGACTGTTCGCGTCATCGGCCCAGGAACCGGTGTAGTCGGCGATGATGAGCGCGTCCTCGGCGGTGAAGTCCTTGGTCAGCTCGTACTTCTTGGCGATCCTCTCGACCTCGTCCGCCCACTTCTTGCTCGCGTCCTTACCCGGCTTGTAGTCCGGGATTTCGTCCAGGACGTTCATCGGGGTCTTCAGGGGGCAACCACTCAGGTGCGGCGGCTTGGGCTTGGGCTCCGGCTTGGGCTTCGAGTCGGGCTTCGGCTCCGGGGGCTGCTTCGGCTCGTCGGTGAGTCCGAGAGCGTTGCTGACCCTGTTCTCCACGTCCTGGTACGTATCGACGCCGGCGATGGCGGCTCCGGATACGGCCGCCATGATGCTCATCCCGGAGGGAGCTCCGGAGCCGGCCGCGTAGACGACCCCACCACCGGCCGAGGCGAGCGTGTAGCGTCCGCTGCCGGCCGCGCCGGTGGTCACACTGCCGTAGAAGGCGACGTTCGTGTTGTTCTGGCAGTCGTCCTTGTCCTTGTCTTTGTCCTCGTCGTCCTTGTCGTCGTCCTTGTCGTCGTCCTTGTCGTCGTCCTTGTCCTTGTCCTTGTCCTTGTCGTCATCCTTCGGCTTCTCCACCTCCGTGCAGGACTGCATGATGCCCCAGGGAGCCATGACCGGATTGCAGACGGTCTCGGTCTCTTCTTCGTCTTTGTCGTCATCCTCGTCGTCATCGTCTTCGTCCTTGTTGTCCTCCGAGCCGCCGCTGGAAGAACCGCCGCTGGCCGAACTGCCGCCGGAGGAGCCGCCGGAGGAGGAACCGCCGCCGGACGAACCGCCGGACGAACCGCCGCCGATGAGTCCGCCGATGAGTCCGCCACTGGTGAACCCGCCGATGAGTCCGCCGATGACCATTCCACCGTTGGAGCCGCCGCTGCTGGATCCCCCACCGCTGGAGCTGCCGCCGGAGTCGCTACCGCCGTCCGAGCCGCCTGAGTCGGAGCCGCCACTGTCGGAGCCGCCGTCCGAGCCGCCCGAGTCGCTTCCGCCGTCCGAGCCACCGGAGTCGCTACCGCCGTCCGAGCCACCGGAGTCCGAGCCGCCGTCCGAGCCGCCCGAGTCGGATCCACCGTCCGAGCCGCCCGAGTCGGATCCACCGTCCGAGCCACCGGAGTCGGATCCACCGTCCGA
>NZ_JARJHW010000199.1:0-13420 GCF_040560175.1 Streptomyces panacea | reverse complement strand
GTGCGTGAGGTGATGTGGGGTGATGAGGAGGCTCTGGGCCGTACGGAGTTCACTCAGCCTGCGATCTTCGCTCTTGAGGTGGCGTTGTTCAGGCTGGTGGAGTCGTGGGGTGTCAAGCCTGATTTCCTGGCGGGGCATTCGATCGGTGAGCTGGCGGCGGCGCATGTGGCGGGGGTGTTCGGTCTGGAGGATGCGGGCCGGTTGATCTCTGCGCGTGGGCGGTTGATGCAGGCGTTGCCGGCGGGTGGGGCGATGGTCGCGATCCAGGCCACGGAGGAGGAGGTCGTTCCGCATCTGACCGAGCGGGTGAGTGTTGCTGCGGTCAACAGTCCTTCTTCGGTGGTGATTTCGGGTGAGGAGGCGGCGGTCACGGCGGTCGCGGAGCGGTTCACCGACCGTAAGCGCAATCGTCTGACGGTCTCTCACGCGTTCCACTCACCGTTGATGGACCCGATGCTGGACGACTTCCGCAAGGTCGCGGAGAGCGTCACGTACAGCGAGCCGACCATCCGGATGACCAAGGACGTCGGTTCGGCGGAGTACTGGGTGGGGCATGTGCGGGACGCGGTGCGTTTCGCCGATGACGTGCGTTATTTGCAGGACGAGGGTGTGACGCGGTTCCTGGAGATCGGTCCTGATGGTGTGCTGACGGCGATGGCTGGTCAGAGCGCCGAGGGCACGCTGGCGGCCACACTGCGGCGCGACCGCCCGGAGACCGAGAGTGTGTTCGCCGGTGTGGGCCGGCTGTTCGCCGCTGGTGTGCCAGTCAACTGGGACGCGGTGTTCGACGGGCGTGGCGCGCGGCGGGTGGATCTGCCGACGTACGCCTTCCAGCGCAAGCGCTTCTGGCTGATCGAGCAGTCCAAGACCACGGCCGGCGCGGACGCGGTCGACCACCCCCTGCTCACCTCGGGCATCGTGCTGCCCGACACCGGTGGTGTCGTCTTCACCGGACGTCTCTCCCTCGACACCCACCCCTGGCTCGCCGACCACGACGTACTGGGCACCCTGCTGCTGCCCGGCACCGGACTGGTCGAACTCGCCCTGCAAGCCGCCGCGCAGGTGGACTGCGGCACGGTCGACGAGCTGACCCTGGAGGCGCCGCTCGTCGTTCCCGAGAAGGGCGCGGTCGCCGTGCGCGTTCTCGTGGGCGGCCCCGACGACTCCGAGTCACGCACCGTCGAGATCTACTCGTCCCTGGACGACGAGATCTGGACCCGCAACGCGGCCGGTGCCCTCCTCCCGTCGGCCGTATCTCCCTCGTCCGACCTGATCCAGTGGCCGCCGATCGGAGCCACGCCCCTCCCGGTGGACGGCGCCTACGAGCGGCTCCTCGCCCGCGGTTACGACTACGGCCCCACCTTCCAGGGGCTCAAGGCGGCCTGGCGGGACGGTGACGGCGTCGTGTTCGCCGAGGTCTCGCTCCCGGAGGGAGCGGAGGCTGCCAGGTTCGGCCTGCATCCGGCGCTGCTGGACGCGGCGATGCACGTGGGCCTCATCGAGGAAGGCGCCGCCACCGACGCGCCGGAGCTGCCGTTCTCCTGGAACGGTGTCACGCTCCACCGCGCCGGCGCCTCCGCGCTGCGCGTCCGTCTGTCGAACCCGGAGGGCGGCGACGGCACGGACGTTCTGGTCGCCGACGGGACCGGCGCGCCCGTGCTCTCCGTCGCGAGCCTGACCTCGCGGCCCGTATCGGCCGAGCAGCTACGGGCCGACGGCGACCACCGCGAGTCGCTGTTCGCCCTCACCTGGACCAAGGCCGGCGACGTGCCCGTACTGGAGACACCCGTCGTGGTGTACGAGGTCCCGCGCGCCGAAGGTGACACACCCGAGGCCGCGCACGCGGTCGCCGACGAGGTGCTGGCGCGTGTCCAGGCATGGCTGGCGGACAAGGGCAGGAGCGAGGAGAAGCTCGCCGTCGTCACCCGTCGCGCGGTGCCGATCGAGGGCGAGGACGTCGATCTGAGCCAGGCACCCGTGTGGGGCCTGGTCCGGGCGGCGGCGGCGGAGAATCCCGGCCGGTTCCTCCTGCTCGACCTGGGCGACGGGGCCACCGTTCCGCCCTTCGTCGACGCACCCGAGGTGGCCGTTCGAGGCGGCGAACTTCTCGTACCCGCGCTCACCCGCGTACCCGCCTCGGCGATCGACGCCGGACGCGACCCGTGGGAGTCGTCGCCGACCGTGCTGATCACCGGCGGCACCAGCGGTCTCGGTGCCCTGGTCGCCCGCCACCTCGTGACGGAGCACGGCATCCGGCATCTGGTCCTGACCAGCCGTCGGGGCGGGAGCGCACCGGGCGCGGCGGAACTGCGCGCCGAACTGACCGGCCACGGCGCGCGGGTGGACATCGAGGCGTGCGACGTGGCAGACCGCGCCGCGCTGGCCGCGGTGCTCGACCGGCATCCCGTCGGGGCGGTCGTCCACGCGGCCGGTGTCGTGGACAACGGGCTGGTCCGCGGCCTGACACCGGAGCGTATGGACACGGTCCTGCGGCCCAAGGTGGACGGGGCCTGGCATCTGCACGAGCTGACGGCCGACCGCGACCTGTCGGCGTTCGTGCTGTTCTCCTCGATGGGCGGCCTGCTGCTGGCGGCGGGCCAGGGCAACTACGCCGCGGCGAACGTGTTCCTGGACGCGCTCGCCCACCACCGCCACCAGGCCGGTCTGCCGGTGACCTCACTGGCGTTCGGCCTGTGGGAAGCCGAGACCGGGCTCGGCGAGCTGGCCGACGCCGACCGCAAGCGCATGCTCCGCATGGGCCTGCCCGCCCTGTCGCAGGAGGAGGGCCTGGCGCTGCTGGACGACGCTTTGCGTACGGGGGATCCCGCGCTGGCGCCGTTCCGCCTGGACACGGGGGCCCTGCGGACCCGTGGCGTCGACCAACTGCCGTCGCTGCTGCGTGGTCTGGTGCCCACGTCGCGCCGTCGCGCCGGGGGCGCGGGCGCGGCCGGCGGCGGGGACGGCGGCGCGGGACTGCGGCGCACCCTGGCGGCGGCGGCCGACGAAGCCGCGCGCGAGGGCATCCTGGTCGAGTTGGTCCGTACGCACGTGGCGGCGGTGCTCGGTCACGACGGCGTGGACGCGGTCCGCTCCGACCGGGCGTTCAAGGACCTCGGATTCGACTCGCTCACCGCCGTGGAACTGCGCAACACGCTGCGTTCGGCCACGGGGCTGAAGCTGCCGGCCACCCTGGTCTTCGACCATCCCACCCCTGCCGCCGTCGCCGAGTCCCTGCGCGAACAGCTGACCGGCGACCAGGAGCCCGCCGGGTCACCGCTGGAGGCGGAACTGGCCCGTCTGGAGGCGGCGTTGGCGTCGGTGACGCCCAACGAGGAGACGTTCGGCCGCGTCGCCGACCGGCTGCGCGCCCTGGCGGCCGGCTGGACCGAGACCCACAGGCCGGACGAGAGCGACGAGGCCGAACTCGGGTCGCTCTCGGCCGATGAGCTGTTCGACGTCCTCGACGACGAGCTCGACACGCGGTCCGCGCCGTAAACCTGCCGGACCGGAACCACCACCCATAACGAGGAGAACGACCACGTGACCACCGAAGCGACGCCCACCACCCAGCAGGCCGACGAGGCGCTGATGAAGCTGCTGTCGCCGCCCTTCCCCGACGACCCCTTCCCGATCTACGAGACCTTGCAGTCGGTGAACCGGGTCCACAAGTCCGCGCTCGGTATCTACGCGCTCTCCGGGTACGAGGAGGTGACCGCGCTCCTGAAGATGCCCGACGTCCACAGTGGGGCCCGTGCCGCCGCTCAGATGCGCGAGGACTGGGCCGAGCACATCTCCCTGCGGATGTACCTGAACTCGATGGTCACCCTCAACGCGCCCGACCACGGCCGTGTTCGCGGCCTGGCCGCCCGGGTGTTCACCCCCAACAAGATCAAGAAGATGCAGCCCGCGGTGGAGAAGCGGACCGACGAGCTGATCAACGAACTCATCGAGCGGTCCGCCGGCGGCGAGCCGGTCGACATCGTCGAGCTGCTGGCCATGCCCTTCCCCGTCGCGGTCATCAGCGACATGCTCGGCCTCCCGTACGAGGACGGCAAGCGCACCTGGGAGCTGGCCGACGACTGGTCACGGGTCTTCTCCGGTATCTACACCGATGAGGACCTGGCGGCGGCCGACGCCGCCGCCGAGGAGCTGACCGGGTACTTCAGTGACGTGATCAAGGCGGTCCGCGCCGAACCCAAGGACGACCTGATGTCCGCCCTCGTCCAGGAGGCGGCCAACGGGAAGCTCGACGAGGAGGAGCTGATGGCGCTCATCCTCTTCCTGTTCACGGCGGGCTTCGCGGCCACCACCAACCTCATCGCGACCGGCGTGCTCGCGCTCATCGAGCACCCCGACGAGCTGAAGCGCTGGCGCGCGGACAAGAGCATCACCCCGACGGCCGTCGAGGAGCTGCTGCGTCACACCGCCCACACCACGGCGTCGAGCCGTCTGACGACGCGCCCCATCACCATCGGCGGCACCGACATTCCCGAGGGCGTTCTCGTCCTGGCCCTGCTGTCCGCCGCCAACCGGGACCCGGCGCGCTTCCCCGACCCGCACCGTCTGGACCTGAGCCGCGACAACGGCGCCCACCTGAGCTTCAGCGCCGGCGGCCACTTCTGCTTCGGCGGCAGCCTCGCCCGTATGGAGGCCGCCGACCTCTTCCCGAAGCTGATCGACACGTTCGCGAACATCGAGCTGGCGGGCACCCCCGGGCGCCGCGCCATCATGGGCCTCACCGGTTACACCTCGCTCCCGGTGACCCTCGGCCGCTGATCGCCCCGTACCGGAAACACCAGAAGGGGTCCCCGCGCGAAGATTCGCGCGGGGACCCCTTCTGGTTGTGCGCAACTACGGGGCGGCGGTCACTACTTGGGGACGGGCGCGGGCTCGTCCGTCGCCTCGTCCGTCGCCTCTTCCGCCGGCGCGGACGTGACGGTGGGAGTCTTGACATGGCGCAGGAGCAGCGCCGCGCCCGCGGCACCGAGCAGCATGACGACACCGCCCACCGCGGCGCTGAGGTTCATGCCGCGGGTGAAGGCCTCCCCGGCGGAGGTGACGAGGGCGTCGCCCGTGTCACCGGGCAGGTGCTTGGCCACTTCCGTCGCGCCGCCGAGCGAACCCTCCGCTGCCTCCGCGGCCTCGGGCGGCAGCCCCGTCGTCACGTCGGCGACGTCACGGGTGTAGACGGCGGCGCCGATGCTGCCGAGGATCGCCACGCCCAGTGCTCCGCCGAGCTGGTTGGCGGTCTCGGGCAGCGCGGCGGCAGCGCCCACGCGGTCCTCCGGAGCCGCGGAGACGATCAGGTCGGCGGTCAGGGGGATCGCCATGCCGACGCCGGCCGACAGCACGCTCGCGCCGATCACCGCCATGGCCAGGCTCGAATCGGCGCGCAGTTGCGTCATGATGGCGAATCCCGCCGACGCGATGACCATGCCGATGGCCATGATGTAGCCGGGGCGGATCTTCTTCGCCAGCCCGACGGCGACCGATGTCGTGACCGCCACCGCCAACGGCGCGGGCAGTGTCCACAACCCCGCCTCCAGCGGATTCAGCCCGTGGACCAGCTGGATCCACTGGGTCGCGAAGAGCAGGAACCCGATCATCGCGAACAGGGCCACCAGGTTGACCCCGATGGACGCGGTGAACCCCCGGTCCCGGAAGAGGCTCAGGTCGATCAGCGGATTGGGGGCCGCGCGCTGGCGCAGGACGAAGAGCACGCCGATGACCAGGCCGGCGGCGGTGACGGCCACGTACTTCCAGTCGAAGCCGTTGTCGGCGAGTTCCTTGATGCCGTAGATGACGGGAAGCATCGCGGCCAGCGACAGCACGGCACCGAGGAAGTCGAAACGGCCGGGCTTGGGGTCGCGGTGCTCCGGCAGGAGGATGGGGCCGAGCACCACGATCAGGATCGTCACCGGGATGTTGATCAGGAAGACCGAGCCCCACCAGTAGTGCTCCAGCAGCACTCCCGACACGATCGGACCCAGGGCGGCGCCGCCGGAGAGACCGGCGGTCCACACCGCGATGGCGGTACGGCGCTGGCCGGGATCCTGGAACATGTTGCGGATCAGCGAGAGCGTGGACGGCGCGAGTACGGCGCCGGACATACCGAGCACGGCGCGGGCGAGGATCAGAAGCTCGGCGCTGGTCGCGTAGGCGGAGGCCACCGACGACGCGCCGAACACCACCGCGCCGATGATCAGCAGCCGCCGGCGGCCGATGTGGTCGCCGAGCGTGCCCATCGCGATGAGCAGCCCGGCGAGCATGAACGCGTAGATGTCCACGATCCACAGTTGCTCGGTGGCGCTCGGTTCCAGGGTCGCGCTGAGGAACGGCAGCGCGAAGTACAGCACCGTCATGTCCATCGACATCATGAGGACAGGGACGACAAGGACGGCGAGGCCGACCCAGTCCCTCAAGGTTGCACGTTGCGGACTCATGGCCTCGACTCTAGATCTGTATAAGAAGTTCGTCTAATTCAGATTCTGTTCAAGACATCTGTTCAAGACAGATCTCTGAGGGGGGTGGCTAGACTCTCGGCATGGGACACCGAGAGGATCTGCTGGCCGGAGCGAAGCAATGCCTCTACGAGAAGGGGTACGCGCGCACCACCGCGCGCGACATCGTCGAGGCTTCCGGCACGAATCTCGCCTCGATCGGCTACCACTACGGCACCAAGGAAGCACTCCTCAACGCCGCCATCATGGAGGCGCTGGAGGAGTGGGCCCAGGAGCTGAAGAGGGCCCTGGCAGACGTGGGAGACCTCCCCGACGATCCGATCAAGCGGTTCGAGGTGGCCTGGACGCGCGTGATCGAGCTGTTCGAGCGTCACCGCCCGGTGTGGGGAGCCCAGTTCGACGCGATCTCCCAGCGCGACCATGTGCCCGAGGTCGGCAGCTTCTTCATAGAGGCGCAGCAGCAGGCACAGAACGGCCTGGTCCGGCTCCTGTGGGGCGGCGACGAGCTGCCGGGACCCACCGCGACCGCGGTCGGGCAGTTCTACCACGCGCTGCTCAGCGGCGTGATGATGCAGTGGGTCGTCGACCCGGAGCACGCCTCGACGGGCGAGTCGCTCGCCGAGGCGCTACGGACGGTCGCGGAGAACGCCCGTCACTTCGGGTCAGGCGCGACCGTCTGACAGTGCGGCGGCCTCCCGGGCCAACTGCGCCCGGTCGACCTTGCGGTTGGAATTGAGCGGGAACTCCGGCACGTGTTTGAAGGTCTTGGGCACCATCGGATCGGGCAGATGCGCGGCCAGCTCGCGGCGCAGCGTCGCCGACGGTATGCGCTCGCCCGTGTAGTAGAGGACGAGTTCCAGCCCACCGTTCGGGGCCGGCCGCGTCACGGTGGCCGCGTTCTGCACACCGGTGCACTGCCGGACGACATGGTCGACCTCGGCCAGTTCGACCCGGAATCCCTGGATCTGCACCTGGGCGTCCATCCGGCCGAGGTAGATCAGCTCGTCGTCGTCCAGCCGCCGCACCCGGTCGCCGGTCCGGTACCAGCGACGGCCGGCGTGCTCCAGGAAGCGGCCCCGGTTGTCGTCGGCGTCCAGGTATCCGGGTGTCATCTGCGGTCCGGCGATGCACAGTTCGCCCTCCACCGCCGACTCGCCGTCGTCGTCCAGCAGCAGGTGGTCGTGGCCGGGGTGCACCTTTCCGATCGGCACGCCGCCGTTCACGGTCTGCTCCTCAGAGGTCTTCGGCGACCAGCGGTGCCCGGTGATGGTCACGGTCAGCTCGGTCGGCCCGTACAGATTCTCGATCTTCGACTGGGGCGCGGCGACGTGCCAGTCGGCGGCGTCCTCGTGCAGCAGCGCCTCACCCGCGAAGAAGGTCCAGCGCAGTGTGGGCATCGATCCGGGGGTCAGGCCGCCCATCCGCCGGATGAACGTGATGCCGCTCGGGGTGGAGAACCAGACGGTCATCTTCCGCTCGGCGAAGAACGCCGGCAGGTCCCGGTGGGCGGCGGGCGGGATGGCGTGCACCTGCGCCCCGTTGCCCCACGCGCAGAACATCTCGAACATGGCGCAGTCGAAGTTGAGTCCGACGTTCTGGCAGAAAACGTCGTCGGGGCCGAAGTCGTAGCGCCGGTCCAGCAGGTCGAAGTAGTGGTGGTTGGCCCCATGGGTGATCGGCACCCCCTTGGGGCGGCCCGTCGAGCCCGAGGTGAACAGCACGTACGCGACGTCGGACGGGCTGACGGCCACCGGCGTGTCCAGCGAGGGCCCTGTCCTGGTCTCGTCCAGGACAGGCAGATCCAGCTCGGTCTCCGCGAGTGCGGAGCGGCCGATCGGATCGGCGATGACGGTGGAGACGTTGGCGGCGGTGAGCATGGAGCGGGTGCGCTCGGCCGGGAACCGCGGGTTGAGCGGCACGACGGTGGCGCCCGCGTACAGCGCCGCGATGATCCCGACATAAGCGGTCAGGCTCTTGTCCGCCAGCACCGCGACGTTGTGCGGCCCTTGCGGAGCCATGGCCCGCAGCGCCGCGGCCCGGCGCATCGCCAGTTCGTGCATCTGCTCGTACGTCAGGCTCTCGGTGGCGTCCACGCGGATCGCGGTCCGGCCGGGCGACAGCGCCAGGCCGGTCAGGAACCGTTCGTGCAGGCCGTGTCCGGGGACGGGTGTCTGATTCATTGTCCTCGCTCCGAAGAGGGAAAGGGGTGGGTAGGGGTGCCGACCGGTAGGGCGCGGGGCTTAGGTTGGCGGCGACGCCGACTATTCGGTAAACGTCGGGAAAACACAGGAGCCCGTATGTGGGACGAATCATTCGAGCAACTTCTCCGCAAACAGATTCCTTTGCTGGAACCGGATGAGGAGTTGACCGCCGAACTGAGCCTGCGCGATTTCGGTCTCGACTCCATGGGAATGGTCTCACTGCTGTCCTCGGTGGAGGACACGTATGGCGTCCGTTTCGTCGACGATGCGCTCAATATGGATAACTTCGCGACTCCCGGGACTCTCTGGAAAACCCTGGACGCCATGCGCTGACCGGATTCTTTTCCGCTATGCGATCGCGCTGCGACGGCGCGGTCGCATAGCTGTGTCCGGACGCACCGCCACCACCTGGAACGCGTTGGTCATGACATCCACCCGTCCCCACAGGGCGTCCTGCCCGGTGACATGCACCCGGTCGACGCCGAGCCCCTTGATCGTGTCGACGACGGCCGGCCACCGCACGGTGCGCGTCACGGCGTTCAGCAGCAACTCCCGCACCCCCGCCCCCGTCCGTACCAGCGACCCGTCGTGGTCGGACACCACGGGGATCCGGGGATCGGAGAACGTGATGTCCGCGGTGATCCCGGTCGCGATCTCCTCCCGCAGCCCCTCGAACAGCGTCGAGTGCATCGGCGGCCGCATGACGTACAGCGGCAGGCCGCCCGCCGCGCGGAGCCGTCCCTGCAACCACTCGACCACGTCCTCGCGCACCGACAGCATGTGGAAGTCGTTGTCGACCTGGCAGGCAACCTCGTTCCAGTCGCCCCGCGCGTCGAGCTCGGCCTGGATCTCCGCGAGCCGGTCGGGCGCGACGCGGGCGAATGACTGGGTGACGATGTCGCGGTGCTCGCGGGTGAAGTGGTCGTCGACGCGGCGGCCCCACGCGGCGGTCATCTCCACCGCTTCGGGGAACGACAGCGCGCCGGAGTGCACCGCGGCCGCCGTGCCGCCGAAGCTGGCGCCGGCGCAGACGACCGGGTCCAGGTCGTTCTCCTTGACGGCCCACTCGGCCAGCGCCAGGCACTGGACCAGGAACGCGATCCGGGCCGGCTCGGGGAACGCCCCCTGGTCGTCGCGGTCCTCGGCCTCGCGATAGCTGTCGAGAAGGGAATAGCCCAGTATTCGGTCCGTCTCGGCGACGAGCCGGCGGGCTATGGGATGGGTCACCAGGAACCGCGCCGAGTCGGCGAGCCGGACCGGGCCGATTCCGGGAAAGATAATCGCCGACATATTCTCGCTCTCCCTATTTGTCGGGCTCATCGGATGCGTTCCGAAAGCCCGCCACTTCGATCCCACCTGTTGTACGGTCAGTGTTCTTGCACCCCTACTGGCTGCATAACCCCTAATGCCCCCTAGTTCGGGCGCCGGTGGCCATGGGTTCTTGCGAGTTGAAAAGCCCACCTGTTAGAAATGGGCGGGCATTACTCGGAAACGCTGAATCGGGAAGGTGGCGCATGAGCCCGAATGGAGCTCGTCCGGTCCGGGCGCACGCGTCGGTGGACAACCTGCGGACCTATCTGCTGGCCGCCGCCCGGAGGGACCCCGACCGGCCCGCCGTGATCCAGGCGGCGGCGGACGGTGGTCTGGAGACCGTCACCTACGGCGAACTGGAGCGGCGCGTCGACCGCCTCGTCGACGCGCTCGACGCGCTCGGCCTCGATGTGGGCGACCGCGTCATCCTGGAGTCCGACACCAACGCCGACGCGGTGGCGACCCTGCTGGCCTGCGCCACGCTGGGGCTGCCGTTCACCCCGACCAGCCCCGAGGTCCCGGACGAGCGGCTGCTGACGATCATCGACAGCGCCGAGCCCGCGCTGCACATCCAGTCCGACCACGGACAGCGCACCGGCATTCCCGAGACGGTCGGCACCGCCCGCTTCGGCCCCGACGGCCTCACCGTGGAGCGGGCGCCCGCGCCGCGCGTCCGCCGCCGCCGGGTGGTGACGCCCATCGACACCGCGTACATCACCTTCACGTCGGGCACGACCGGCCGGCCCAAGGGCGTGGTCATGAGCCACCGCGGGGTCATCGCGTTCCTGCGAGGCGCCGAGGCCGCACGGCTCATCACGGCCGAGGACCGGGTGGCGAACACCTCTCCGCTCCAGTTCGACTTCGCGCTGTTCGACATCGGCCTCGCCCTCGGCCACGGCGCCACGCTGGTGCCCGTGCCGCGCGCCCGCCTCAACTGGCCCCGCCGCTTCCTGTCGTACCTGCGCGATGCCGGGGTCACACAGGTCGACGGCGTCCCGTCCGTCTGGCGCCCGGTACTGCGCCACGAATCCGACCTGCTGGCCGAGATGGGCCAGGAGGGCATCCTCAGCCGCATCACCTTCTCCGGGGAGGACTTCCCCCTGGACGAGCTGCGGCGCCTCCAGGAACTGCTGCCGAAGGCGCGCTTCACCAACGGTTACGGGGCCACCGAGACGATGGCCGCGTCCATCACCGAGGTGCCCAACCCGCTGCCGCCCGGCACCGAACGCCTCTCCATCGGTTACGCCGTCGCCGGCGCCGAGATGATGCTCCTCGGGTCCGACGGCAGCCCCGTCGACGAGCCCGGCACCATCGGCGAGATCTACCTGCGCAGCCCCTCGCTCTTCTCCGGCTACTGGCGCGACCCGGAGGCCACCCGCGCCGTCGTCCTCCCGGACCCGCTGCACCCCGGATCGGGACAGGTGGTGTTCAAGACCGGCGACCTGGCCCACATGGGGCCCGAGGGCGAGCTGTACTTCCGCGGGCGCGTCGACTCCCAGGTGCAGATCCGCGGCAACCGCGTCGAACTCGGCGAGGTGGAGCGCCGTATCGGCCAGTTCGCCGGCATCACCGGCGCGGTCGCGATGGTCCTGCCGCGCGAGGACGGCGACCCGCTGCTGCACGCGTTCGTCACCTGCGCCCCCTCGGGTCCCGCGCCGGACACCAAAGAAGTCCTCACGTTCTGTCGCGCCGCGCTGCCCGCCTACATGGTCCCGCACGGTCTGAGCGTGGTGAACGAGTTCCCCGTGACCGTCAACGGCAAGGTCGACCGCGCCGCCCTGGCCGCCCACGTGGCGTCCTGACCCGCTCGATCGACTCCAAGCGTCTTCTTCGTTTCCATGCCTCTTCTTCGTTGCGGAGTATGCACATGACCGAGCAGTCAAGGGCCGCGATGCTGGAACTGGTGCTGGCGCAAGCCGCAGCGGTGTTGCGGACCGCCGACCCGGACGCCTACGGGGAAGGGGCCATCGACCTGGCCGCCGACCGCCCGTTCCTGGCGGGGGGCCTGGACTCGCTGGGCCTGGTCCAGTTGCAGCGGCGGCTCGCCGCCGAGGTGGGGGTGGACCTGCCCGTCACCCTCGCCTTCGACCACCCGACACCGATCGCCCTCGCCGGCCACCTGGCCGACCTGCTGCACGGCACCGCCGGAGCGGACGCACCCGACGAGACGGCGGAGCCCGCCCTGCCGTCGGCGTTCGGCGAGCCGATCGCGATCGTCGGAATCGGCTGCCGCTTCCCCGGTGGCGTGAGCACGCCCGAGGACCTGTGGCGGATCGTCGCCGACGACACCCATGTGCTCACGGACTTTCCCTCCGACCGGGGCTGGGATCTCGACCGCATCTACAACCCGGACCCGTCCGTCACCGGCGCCAGTTATGTGCGGCGCGGCGGATTCCTCCCGGACGCCGCCGACTTCGACGCCGACTTCTTCCAGATCAATCCCAAGGAAGCGCTGGCCATGGACCCCCAGCAGCGGCTGCTGCTGGAGACCTCCTGGGAAGCGCTCGAACACGCGGGCATCGACCCGGGCCGCCTGCGCGGCACACCCTCGGGCGTGTTCATCGGCGTGGAGCCGCACGAGTACGGGCCCCGGACGCACGAGGCCCCCGACGGTCTCGACGGCTACGTCCTGGGCGGCAACCTGCCCAGCGTCGTGTCCGGCCGCGTCGCCTACACCCTCGGCTTCGAAGGCCCCACACTCACCGTCGACACCGCGTGCTCGGGCTCGCTCACGGCCCTCCACCTGGCCGTGCGCTCGCTCCAGGGCGGGGAGTGCGGGCTGGCGCTGGCCGGCGGCGTCACCGTCATATCCAGCCCCGGCACGTTCACCACCTTCAGCCGCCAGCGCGGTCTGGCCCCCGACGGACGCATCAAGGCGTTCGCCGCCGCGGCGGACGGCACCTCGTTCGCCGAAGGCGTCGGCGTGTTCGTCCTCGCCCGCCTGTCCGACGCGCTGCGCGACGGGCACCCCGTACTGGCCGTGATCCGCGGCACCGCCATCAACCAGGACGGCGCGACCAACGGCCTGTCCGCCCCCAACGGCCTCGCGCAGCAGCGCGTCATCCGCCGCGCGCTCGCCGACGCCCGGCTGACCGCCGACGAGGTCGACGCGGTCGAGGCGCACGGCACCGGCACCACACTCGGCGACCCCATCGAGGGCCAGGCCCTGGTCGCTGCCTACGGACGCGGACGCTCACCCGAGAAGCCCCTGTGGCTGGGGTCGGTGAAGTCCAACATCGGCCACACCGGAGCGGCGGCGGGCGCCGCCGGAATCATCAAGATGGTGCAGGCGATGCGTCACAGCACGCTGCCGCGCACCCTGCACGTGGACGCGCCGACCACACACGTCGACTGGTCGGACGGCACCGTCCAGCTCCTCACCGAGCCCGTCCCGTGGGAGGCCGCGGACACACCGCGCCGTGCCGGAATCTCCTCGTTCGGCGCTAG
>NZ_JARJHW010000198.1:0-13468 GCF_040560175.1 Streptomyces panacea | reverse complement strand
GTCTCCTGTGCCGGACGGAAGAACGAGCGGTGGTGGGACGCCGCTGGCGCGGCGACCCGGCACCTTGTTTCTTCCGTGACCGGCTGGATTCGACATGACAGCCCGGCGGAGCGGGGATGTGAGACGGCTGAATGGCCGGAACCAACGGGTAACGCGTTGGCAAAGCGGCCCTTCGTGAACAGGATCCGGAGCCGGCCCGGCCGGAAATCTACCGCAGGGCCGCCGTGATCTCCGCGACGGCCGCCTCGGCAGCGGTCTTCGGGTCCTCACCCTGGAGGACCGCCGTCATGTACGGCTTGATCGGGTTGTCCAGCTCGACGTTGGCCCACTTCGGCGAGTTGGGAGTCGCCCGCCCCTGCGCGGCGCCCGCCGCCATCGCGGCCGTGGCCTCCTGGCCCTCGATGACGTCCGCGAGGGTCGTCTTGTTCGGCACGTAACTCATGGTCTTGGCCAGCTCCGTCTGCCACTTCTCACCGGCCAGCGCCTTGACCACCTCGACCGCGGCCGACCGGTGCGAGGAGTTCTTGGGGACGATGAGGTCGGAGCCGCCGGTGAAGACCGCGCCGGGCGCGCCGGCGGTCTTGCCGGGGAGCGGGAAGAAGCCGAGCTTGCCCTTGAGGTCGGGGTTCTTCTCCTCGATCTGGACGGCGGAGTTGGGGGTGTCGATGATCTGCGCGATGTCGCCCTTGGCGAACTCGGCCTCCTGCTCCGGCTTGACCTCGTCGGAGTCCTTGGGGCCGTCGCCGAGCGCCTGCAACTCCTTGTAGAACTTCATGCCCTTGATCGCCTCGGGGGTGTCGAGCCGGCCCTCCCACTCGCCACCCGCCTCGACCGCCAGCTCGCCGCCCTCGTCCCAGATGAAGCCGGAGAGGGTGTACCAGTCCTGACCGGCCAGATAGATGCCCTGCTGGGATCCCTGGTCGAGCTGGGCGGTGATGTCCAGCCACTGGGCGCGGGTCTTGGGCACTTCGTCGATGCCGGCCTCGGCGAAGAGGTCCTTGTTGTAGATGACGACGCGGTTGGCGGCGTACCAAGGGATGCCGAACTGCGAGCCGTTGATGCTGCCGGGCTCGGCGAGACCGGGCAGCCAGTCCTCGCTTCCCAGGTCCCGTACGGATTCCAGGGTGAGGTCCCGCAGGCCGTCGCTCTCCGCGTACTGCGCGACCTGGGTGTTGCCGACCTCGATGATGTCCGGCGAGTCGTCGGCCTCCAGCGCGGCCATCACCTTCTTGCCGATCCCGGTCCACTCCTGGATCTCGACCTCCAGGCGGACCGAGGGGTTCTCCTCCTCGTACGCCGTGATGAACCGTTCCAGATACCCGCTGGAGACGCTGTCCTTCATGAGCCAGATGGTGATGACCTTGTCGTCCCCGCCTGGGAGCATTCCGCATCCCACGAGTGCGAGGGAGGACACGAATACGGCGGAGCCGACAAGGAAGCGGTTTTTCACGTAGGTCACCTTCTGGCGTGCGGGCACGAAAGAGTGAACCCGACGTGGGGGAAGCACGGAGCGCTCGCACGGGTATTGGCGCGATTTTGGTATGGACCAACGAACGGGTCAAGCCCCGCAGCCCCGCCCGGGGCCTCCGCCGTGCCGTTCTCCTGTCGCGCGCGGCGCCGCGCGGTGGGGCACGGTGGGATCAGACCGCGACCGCGCGAAGAGGAGAACGACCCCCATGAGCAACCACACCTACCGGGTCACCGAGATCTACGGCACCTCAGAGGTGGGCGTCGACGAGGCCCTCCGGAACGGCATCAACCGGGCGTCCCGGACCCTCCGCGGGCTGGACTGGTTCGAGGTGACACAGGTCCGCGGCCATCTCGTCGACGGCCGGATCGACCACTACCAGGTCGGGCTCAAGGTCGGCTTCCGCCTGGAGGACGGCGACACGGCGGGCTGACCCGGTCGCACGCGCCGCTCCTCGTCCGGCGCGCCCGCTCAGGTACGTCCCTCGCGCTCCTGCCCGTCCTTCAGCGCCTGGGACGTGCTCGCCCAGCGGGCGCGTACGACGCGGAATCCCGCGCGCTCCACCGCGTCGCACACCAGCTCGTCGTCGTCCACGAGCATGCGGATATCCCGCCCCGCGGCCAGCTTGCGCAACCGCTCCACCTTGGTCGTGCGGGCGGGCCGCCTGTCGTCGTTGCGGCGCATGAACACCCGGCCGTCGGGGAGGCCGTTGGCCGCCAGCCACGCCAGCGTGTCCTTGCGGCAGCGCTCGGGACGGCCGGTCAGATAGACGATCTCGCACTCCTCGGCGCTCCTGAGAACCAGCATCACTCCCTCGGCCAGCGGTGTGTCCGCCCCCGCCGCGTCGAAGAAGCCGCTCCAGTCCTTCGGCCTGCCCTCCAGGAAGTGCTGGCGGTGCGCGGTCTCGGCGAGCGTCCCGTCCAGATCGAATACGGCCAGTGGTCTGCTGTTGTCCGTCACACGCCCAGCCTAAAGAGGGTCCGGGGAATCCTCGCGGCGCGTCGCTGTTGAACCGAACGTGACGTCCACCTTCGCGAACACCCGATTCTCCGTACTCGACCGTTCCCGCACCCGCGAGGGCCGGGACGCTCCCGAGGCGCTGCGCGACACCGTGCGCCTCGCGCGGCGGCTGGAGGCGCTGGGCTACCACCGGTTCTGGGTCTCGGAGCACCACAGCGTGCCCGGTGTCGCGGGTTCGGCGCCGACGGTCCTGGCGGCGGCCGTCGCCGCCGCGACGTCCACGATCCGTGTCGGTACGGGCGGGGTGATGCTCCCCAACCACCGGCCGCTCGTCGTGGCCGAGCAGTTCGGGGTGCTGGAGTCGCTGTTCCCCGGCCGGATCGACATGGGCCTCGGGCGTTCCGTGGGCTTCACCGACGGGATACGCCGGGCGCTCGGCAAGGACAAGCGGGCTCTCGACGCGGTGGACTTCGCCGAGCGCGTCGAGGAACTGCTCGGCTGGTTCACCGGCGACCAGACCCTCTACCCGCAGGTCCACGCCCTGCCCGCCGAGGGCCTGCGGCCGGAGCCGTACGTCCTGGCCATGGGCGAGGGCGCGGACATCGCCGCGGCGGCCGGCCTGCCCGTGGTCGTCGGCGACCTGCGCGGCCGGGACCGCATGCTGCGGGCCGTGGAGCGCTACCGCGAGAACTTCCGCCCGTCCGCCTGGTCGGACCGCCCGCGGGTGATCATCGCGGGGACGGTCGCGGTCGCCGAGAGCGAGGAGGAGGCCCGCCGGCTGCTGATGCCCGAGGCCTGGTCGATGGCCCACTCCCGTACACACGGCGTCTTCCCGCCGCTCGCGTCCACCGGGCGGATCGAGACGCTGACGATGACGGTGAAGGAGCGGGAGTTCTACGAGTCGGGGCTGCGCGGCCATGTCCAGGGCACCGAGGAGCAG
Organism: Streptomyces panacea; assembly: GCF_040560175.1. NCBI lineage: Bacteria > Bacillati > Actinomycetota > Actinomycetes > Kitasatosporales > Streptomycetaceae > Streptomyces > Streptomyces panacea. Next base: position 10,100 of record NZ_JARJHW010000198.1, on the reverse strand, counting down.
GTCGCCGACGCCCTGGAGTCGGTGATCGGGGAGAGCGGCGCCGACGAGGTGCTGGTGACGACGAGTACGTACGACCGCGAAGCGCTCCTGGACTCCTTCACGCGCCTGGCGAGGGTCGCGGGGCTGGGCGGGGTCCAAGGTCCGGCTCGGGCCCCGGAGCCGGGCCCGGGCTCGCCTCCCAGTCCGTCAACCGGCCCCGCTCGTTGAGAAGCGGAACGACGAGTGGCTGGTCTCCGCCGTTCGCGACGTGCCACGTCAGTGCGGGGCCGCCGGAGAGCAGCGCGGAGGCCGCGTCGTCGAGCATCGCGGCGACACTCGGCCACAGCGGCACCCCGAGGCCCCACACCTCGTGATCCCAGAAGTGCACGTTCCCGTGGTGCTCGTCCGGGCGGAGCCGGACGACGAGGCTGTCGCCGCCGGGGCTCGTCCCGATCGGCAGCAGATCCTCGGTGAACCGGTCGGGCCACGCCGGGTCGTCCGGGTCCTCGGCCTCGGCGAGGTCGAGCATGAACTTCCGCAGCTCCAGAGCCTCTTGGGGGCCGTCCAGGCTGAAGGCCCCCTCGGACGGCAGACAGTGCCCGGCGTGGACGGCGTCCAGCCACCACAACGCGACGAGATCCGGCGGAAGCCGTACCCCCAGCTCGTCCCCGACCACGCGCTCGACCTCCGCGACCCGCGCCTCGTCGACGACCGTCCCGACCGTGCCCGGCAGCGGCCCACGGGTGGGGAGCCGGCCCGCTATCAACTCCCACGCCCGGCGGACCCGCTCGTCCACCGGGCCGCTCGACTCCCCCGTCGGCGTGCCTACTTCGGCGCTCTCCGCGTTCATCTCCGAAGGCTGTCACACGCCACTGACAACCGGCTCCGGGCGCCGCTGTCCAGGCCCTGTCCGGTGGATCTTCGGGGGCCCGGGACGCCGGACAGGCCCTAGCGCGCCACCTTGCGGGTCGCCCGCAGCCATTCCTTGTTCATCGCCGTGATCGACGGCAGCGGGATGCCCTTCGGGCAGGCCGTCGCGCACTCGCCGGCCAGTGTGCAGCCGCCGAAGCCCTCGTCGTCCATCGTGGCGACCATGTCCAGGACCCTGGTCTCCCGCTCGGGCGCGCCCTGCGGCAGGACGTTGAGGTGGTTGATCTTGGCCGAGGTGAAGAGCATCGCCGAGCCGTTGGGGCACGCGGCCACGCACGCGCCGCAGCCGATGCACTCGGCGTGCTCGAAGGCGAAGTCGGCGTCCGCCTTGGGCACGGGTGTGGCGTGTGCCTCGGGGGCGGAGCCGGTGGGGGCGCTGATGTAGCCGCCGGACCCGATGATCCGGTCGAAGGCCGACCGGTCCACGACCAGGTCCTTGACCACCGGGAACGCGCCCGCCCGCCACGGCTCGACGTCGATCGTGTCGCCGTCGGCGAAGTGCCGCATGTGGAGCTGGCAGGTGGTGGTGCGTTCGGGGCCGTGGGCGTCGCCGTTGATGACGACGCCGCAGGCCCCGCAGATGCCTTCACGGCAGTCGTGGTCGAAGGCGACGGGGTCCTCACCGGTGAGGATCAGCCGCTCGTTGAGCGAGTCGAGCATCTCCAGGAACGACATGTCCTCGGAGATGTCGTCGATGTCGTACGTGACCATGGCGCCGGTGGCGTCGGCGGCGCTCTGCCGCCAGACGCGCAGGGTGAGCCTCATGCGTAGCTCCGCTGGGTGGGGTGGACGTACTCGAAGACGAGGTCTTCCTTGTGCAGGACGGGCGCGGTGCCGGTTCCCGTGAACTCCCAGGCGGCCGCGTAGGTGAAGGCGTCGTCGCGCCGTTCCGCCTCGCCGCCGTCGGTCTGGGACTCCTCACGGAAGTGGCCGCCGCAGGACTCGGCGCGGTGCAGCGCGTCGAGGCACATCAGCTCGGCGAGCTCCAGGTAGTCGACGATGCGATTGGCCTTCTCCAACGACTGGTTGAACTCCTCGCCGGTGCCCGGCACCTTGATCCGGCGCCAGAACTCCTCGCGGATCTGCGGGATCCGGTCCAGCGCCTTGCGCAGTCCGACCTCGCTGCGGGCCATGCCGCAGTGCTCCCAGAGGAGTTCGCCGATCTCCCGGTGGAAGGAGTCGGGCGTGCGGTCGCCGTCGACGGCGAGCAGCAGCCGCAGCCGGTCCTCGGTGTCGGCGACGGCCTCGGCGACCGCCGGGTGGCTGTCGTCGACGGTGTCCTGGTGCGGGTTGCGGGCGAGGTAGTCGTTGATGGTGGAGGGCAGGACGAAGTAGCCGTCGGCGAGGCCCTGCATGAGGGCGGAGGCGCCGAGCCGGTTGGCGCCGTGGTCGGAGAAGTTGGCCTCGCCGATCGCGAACAGCCCGGGCACGGTGGTCTGGAGGTCGTAGTCGACCCAGAGTCCGCCCATCGTGTAGTGGATCGCCGGGTAGATGCGCATCGGTACCTGGTACGGGTCCTCGGCGGTGATGCGTTCGTACATCTCGAAGAGGTTGCCGTACTTCTCCTCGACGGCCCCCCGGCCGAGCCGTCGGATCGCGTCGGCGAAGTCGAGGTAGACGCCCTGCCCGCCCGGGCCGACGCCGCGGCCTTCGTCGCAGACGTTCTTCGCGGCGCGCGAGGCGATGTCGCGGGGGACGAGGTTGCCGAAGGAGGGGTAGATCCGCTCCAGGTAGTAGTCGCGCTCGTCCTCGGGGATCTCGGCGGGCGGCCGGGTGTCGCCGTGCGCCTTCGGGACCCAGATGCGGCCGTCGTTGCGCAGCGACTCGCTCATGAGCGTGAGTTTGGACTGGTGGTCGCCCGAGCGCGGGATGCAGGTGGGGTGGATCTGGGTGAAGCAGGGGTTGGCGAAGTGGGCGCCGCGCCGGTGGGCGCGCCAGACCGCGGTGGCGTTGCTGTTCTTGGCGTTGGTCGACAGGTAGAAGACGTTGCCGTAGCCGCCGGACGCGAGGACGACGGCGTCGGCGAAGTACGTGGACACCTTGCCGGAGATCAGGTCGCGGGCGACGATGCCGCGGGCCCTGCCGTCGACCACGATCAGGTCGAGCATCTCGGTGCGCGGGTGCATCTCGACGGTGCCGGCCGCGATCTGCCGCGACAGCGCCTGGTAGGCGCCGAGCAGCAGTTGCTGGCCGGTCTGGCCGCGCGCGTAGAAGGTGCGGGAGACCTGGACGCCGCCGAACGAGCGGGTGTCGAGGAGACCGCCGTACTCGCGGGCGAAGGGCACGCCCTGGGCGACGCACTGGTCGATGATCTCGACGGAGATCTGGGCGAGCCGGTGGACGTTGGACTCGCGGGCCCTGAAGTCGCCGCCCTTGACGGTGTCGTAGAAGAGGCGGTGGACGGAGTCGCCGTCGTTGCGGTAGTTCTTCGCGGCGTTGATGCCGCCCTGGGCGGCGATGGAGTGGGCGCGGCGCGGGGAGTCCTGGTAGCAGAACTGGACGACGTGGTAGCCCTGTTCGGCGAGCGTGGCGCCGGCGGCGCCGCCCGCGAGTCCGGTGCCGACGACGATGACGGTGTGCTTGCGGCGGTTGGCCGGGTTGACCAGCTTGGCCTCGAAGCGGCGGGTGTCCCAGCGTTCGGCGACGGGCCCGGCCGGGGCCTTGGTGTCGGCGAGGGGTTCGCCGGTCACGTAGTCGGTGTACGTGGGCGGGAGTCGGTCGTCCATGTCAGCTCACCAGTCCGGTCATGACGCCTACGGGCAGGGAGATGAAGCCGACGGTCAGCACGAGCGCGAGGCCGTTGGCCATGATCTTCAGTACCCGGTCACGGGTGGCGCTGCCCATGCCGAGGGTCTGTGCGGCGCTCCAGAAGCCGTGCCGGACGTGCAGTCCGAGGGCGAGCATCGCGGTGATGTAGATGACGTTGCCGTACCAGGTGGAGAAGGTGGCGACGACGTTCTCGTACGGGTGGCCGGGCTGCGCGTTCTCGTTGACGGTGAGCGTCGTGAGGTCGAGCAGGTGCCAGACGATGAACAGCGCCAGGATGATCCCGCCCCAGCGCATGGTGCGCGTCGCGTAGCTCGCGCGGCGGCGCTTGTGTACGTAGGCGGTGGGGCGGGCGGCGATGTCGCGGCGGCTGAGCTGGTACGCGCAGACGCCGTGCAGGACGACGGCGGCGAGCAGCACCACGCGCACGATCCACAGGGCCCACTCCTGGTGCAGCACCGGGGCGCCCATGGTCCGCAGCCAGTGTCCGTACTCGTTGAACTCGCCCGGACCGAAGAAGATCTTGAGGTTGCCCAGCAGATGCGCGGCGAGGTAGCCGAGCAGGATCAGGCCGCTGACGGCCATGACGGCCTTCTTGCCGACCGTGGAGCCCCAGAGGGTGCCGAGCACCGAGGGCCGCTTGCCGGGGCGCCCGCCGCCCGGTTCGCCGGCCTTCCGGGCCGCCCGTTTGTCCGTACGTGTTGCCAGAGCCATGTCACGCACGCTAAGGCGGGGCACACCAAGAGGTCCAAGACATGGATCGGCTCATGTCCATAGCCTGTGCCTATCGTGCTGCTTATTATGGGCCCATGCAGTTCCAGCAGCTCGTCTACTTCGTCGCCGTCGCGGAGACCCTGCACTTCACCCGGGCCGCCGAGCGGGTGCATGTCTCGCAGCCCTCGCTCTCGCAGCAGATCCGGGCCCTGGAGAAGGAGCTGGGCGCCGAGCTGTTCGGCCGGGCGCGGGGCAATGTCGCGCTCACCGACGCGGGCGAGGCCCTGCTGCCGACGGCCCGGCGGATCCTCGCCGACGCGGAGACCGCGCGGCACGAGGTGCAGGAGCTGGTCCAGCTGCGGCGCGGCCGGGTACGGCTGGGCGCGCCGCCCAGCCTCTGCACGGGTCTGCTGCCGGAGGTCCTGCGTGCCTTCCACGATCAGCACCCGGGCATCGAGCTGCTGATCGAGGAGAGCGGGTCGCACGATCTCGTACGCGAACTGGCGCGCGGCGCACTGGACTTCGCCCTGGTGGTGCTGCCGCTGCCGACGCCCTCACCGGCCCTGACGACGGTCGAGCTGCTGCACGAGGACCTGGTGGTGGTCTCCTCGGCGGCGATGCCGGGGCCGCGCCGGCCGGTCCGGATCTCCGACCTCCGACACGAGCAGCTGGTCATGTTCCGGCACGGCTACGACCTGCGGGAGCTGACCGTCGCCGCCTGCCGGGCCGAGGGGTTCGAGCCGACGTTCACCGTCGAGGGCGGCGAGATGGACGCCGTACTCGGCTTCGTGCGGGCCGGTCTCGGGGTGGCGGTGGTGCCGAGCATGGTCGCGGAGCAGGCGGGGCGCGATCTGCGGGTGACACCGCTGGCGCCGCCGGGGCTGCGCCGTACGATCGCGCTCGCGCACCGCAGCGACGTCGCGCCCCCGCGCGCGGCACGCGAACTCCAGCGGGTGCTGTTCAGCACCCGGGCACAGAGCCGGGCGGCCGGGGCGGCGCGACGCGCGTAGCTCGACAGGCGGCCGGACAGATGCCGGCCGCCTGTGCCGGTTCCGGACGGCGTCAGACCGCGTCGGCCATGGACAGGGTGTGCAGCATCTCCGGCGGGCCCGGACGCGCGTAGTACCAGCCCTGCGCCGTGTCGCAACCCAGCCTTCGCAGATGCTCCGCCTGCGCCCCGGTCTCCACGCCCTCCACCGTGACGGCCAGTTCCAGACCGTGCGCGAGGGAGACGATCCCCTCGACGATCTTGAGATCGACGGGGTCGGCCGGGTGCTGCTGCATGCCCTGGGTGAAGGAACGGTCCAGCTTGAGCACGCTCACCGGCAGCCTGCGCAGATTCGCCAGATTCGAGTAGCCGGTGCCGAAGTCGTCGAGCGCGATGTCGACGCCCATCTCGGCGAGCTGCCGCAGCGGCTTGAGCAGATCCTCGTCCGCGCCGATCAGCGCGGACTCGGTGACCTCCAGGCAGAGCGAGCCCGGCGGGAGCCCGACCCGCTCCAGCACGTCCACCGTGTCGGCGACGAGGCCGGGGTGGTGCAGCTGGGCGGGCGAGAGGTTCACGTTGATCCGCAGCGGACCCGCGAACGTGCCGGCCGCCAGCTCCTCCTGCCACAGGCGGGCCTGCCGTACGGACTGTTCCAGCACCCAGCGCCCGAGCGGCACGATCAGCCCGGTGTGCTCGGCGAGCGGGATGAACCGGTCGGGGCTGAGGACGCCGTGGGTGGGATGGCTCCAGCGCACCAGCGCCTCGGCGCCGTGCACCGTGCCGTCGGCGAGGTGCACCAGCGGCTGGTACTCGATGAAGAACTCGCCGCGCTCCAGGGCGGTCGGCAGCGACGTGGTGAGCCCGTGCCGGGTGATGGCGCGGGCGTCGGCCTCGGCGTCGGCGTGCTCGAACCGGTTGCCGCCTGCCGACTTGGCCCGGTACATGGTGATGTCGGCGCTGCGCAGGACCTCGGCGGCGGTGGACTCGCCCGCCTTGCCCTCCACGATGCCGATGCTGCCCCGGACGGTGAACTCGCGGCCGTCCAGGCTTATCGGGGTGGCCAGCACACCGAGCATGCGCGACGCGAGGTCGCCGACCTCGCGCCGGGTGTCGGGTCCGGTGGTCAGCGCCACGAACTCGTCGCCGCCGAGCCTGGCGACCATCTCGCCGGGCGCCGTGGCGCAGCTCTGGAGGCGGTCGGCGACCTCTACCAGCATCCGGTCGCCCGCGGAGTGGCCGAGGCTGTCGTTGATGGCCTTGAAGCCGTCGAGATCGAGGTAGCAGAGGCCGAAGCGGGCGGGCCGGGACGCGGGCGCGGCGCCCTTCACGCCGCCCTTGGCGCCGTCCTTCACGTTGGCCTTCGCGCCGTCCTTCGTACTGCCCTTCGCGCCGTCCTTCGCCGTCTCCTGGGCAGGGGCGAGCGCCTTCTCCAGACGTTCGAAGAACAGCGTCCGGTTGGGCAGCCCGGTGAGGGCGTCGTGGGTCGCCTCGTAGCGCAACCGCAGATTGAGCAGCCGCCGCTCGGTGGTGTCCTCCAGCAGCGCCAGCTGGTACTGCGGCACCCCGTCGGCGTCCCGCAGCAGCGAGACCGTCAGATTGGTCCACAGGACCGTGCCGTCGTTGCGGAAGAACGGCTTCTCCGTACGGAAGTTCTCCCGCTCGCCCCGTATCAGCTCGCTGTACATCCGCCACACGTGCGGTGCGTCGTCGGGGTGCACCCACTCGCTGACGTTCCTGCTGCGGACATGGTGCTCAAGGCCGCCGAACATCCGGGTGAGGGTGTCGTTGACCTCCAGCACATGGCCGTCGAGATCGGCGATGCCGATGCCGATCGCCGCGCCCTCGAACACCGCGTGGAACCGGGCCTCCGTCGCGTGCAGCGCGTCCTCGGCGGCGCCGCGTGCCGCGAGCGCGGAGCGTGCGATGGCCTCCTGCTCGGCGAGGGTGCGTTCGCGCAGCGCCTGGGCGAACCCGGCGGCGAACGCGTGCTGGAGCCGGGCGCAGCGCGCCCGCAGCTCCTCGGCGGCGAGGTCGCCCGCCGGATCTGCCGCCGCGCCGCAGTACAGCACCAGATACGCGTCGACGACTCCGAGGGAGCGGGCGAGCGCGTCCGGATCCGTGCAGTGCGCGGCCACCAGTGCCGCCCCGACGCCGTGCGCGGGCGCGGCATCGAAGATCGTGTCGTGCAGAGCGTCCCTCAACCGGCGTGCCAGGGGCAGCAGATGCTGTTCGAACTCGGGCCGGGTCAGTGACGTGGCCGTCGCCGGGAAGATCGCGCGGCTCCAGATCGTCGCGAACCGTCTGAGCCGGTCCTCCAGTCCGTCCGGTTCCGCCGCGGCGTCCGGGACCTCCGCCGGCACCATCACGCCTTGCGTCCCACTCCGGCGATGCCCGACATGGCGTACGGGTCCTCCTGGCCGCCAGGATTCTCCGGACGCCAGTTGCCCATGGGCACCAGACCGGGCTCGACGAGCTCGTACCCGTCGAAGAACCCGGCGATCTCCTCGCGCGTCCGCATCACCAGCGGGTTGCGGATGTCCTTGTAGACGCCGACCGTGCCGGCGACCTGTTCCTCGGGCAGCGGGATGCCCGCGTACGCGGCGTGGGACACGACGACGACACTGCCGGGGGCGAGCGCGTCGGTCAACTCCGCCACGGCCGCGAAGGGTTCGTCCGCATCCTCCAGGAAGTGCAGGACGGAGACCAGCAGCAGAGCGACCGGCCGGTCCAGGTCGAGCAGGCCCCGGACCTCGGGGCTGTCGAGGATCTGCCGGGGCGCGCGGAGGTCGGCGGCCACGATGGCGGCGTTGTCGTTGCCGTCCAGTACCGCCTGGCTGTGCGCCACGGCGACCGGGTCGTGGTCGACGTACACGACCTTGGCGTCCGGATCGGCGGCCTGGGCGACCTCGTGGACATTGCCGAACGTCGGAATGCCGGAGCCGATGTCGAGGAACTGGGTCACGCCCTCGCCGATGGCGAAACGCACCGCGCGGCGCATGAACGCCCTGTTCGCCTGCATGATCTTGGGAAGCCCCGGCATGAACTCCATCGCCTTGCGAGCCGCTTCCCTGTCCACTTCGAAATTGTGCGAACCGCCCAAATAGTAGTCATAAATGCGGGAAACGCTCGGCACCGATATGTCGATGCCCTGCGGGACCCAGGCGGGACGCTCCATCGAGATCTCCAACAAGTCGCCACGGGGGAACGGCCGTCTGCATGGCCGGTGTTCGAGCCGAGGCTACTGATCGCCCGCCAAGAGAGCGAGCTGAAACGGAAATTAGCGGTCCGTTCTCGGTCACACCCGAAGCCGGGACACAAGCGGTCCGCCGTCACGCACGGGGCGTGACGGCGGACCGGTCGGCCGGAGGCGCGACGTGGGGACTACTTGGGCGCTCCGACCAGCTTGGAGTCGGGAGCGACGGCGTACCAGGTGCCGCCGACGCCCTGACCATTGGTGTCACCGGGCTTGGCATCGCCCGCGAAGGTGTAGATCGGCCAGCAGTCGATGGTCTGCTGCTTGATTCCGTCGGGCCGGTCGAACGTCACGAAGCCCTTCTTGATGATGCCTTCGGTGTCGTTCTTGTCGACCGGAGCGACTACCGGCCACTTTTCGAGGCAGGCTCCGGTGCAGGCGGTCTTCATCGGCCAAGCGCTGTCCTTCTTGAACCGATACACCGTCATACCCTGGGCGTCCACCACGATCTCACCGAGCTTGGGGTCCTTTCGCACGGACAGTCCCGCGAGATCGGCCTCGGTGCCGCCGGCCTCGTCGGCGCCGGCCGCGCCGAGCGCGGCCTTCTTCCCGTCCGGGGCGGAGGCGAACCAAGTGCCGCCCACACCCTGCCCGTTGGCGTCGCCGGGGTTGGTGTCCTTGGCGTAGCGGTACATCGGCCAGCCACCGAGGGTCAGTTGCTTGGTGCCGTCGGCGCGGGTGACCTCTCCGATCTTCGAGGCATCGGTGCCCGCGGCCGCCTTGACGTCACCGGCCGCGACGACCGGCCACGCCTTCTCGCACTCGCCCACACAGGTCGACTTGGGGGGCTCGGCGGTGTCGTTGTCGAACCGGTAGAGCGTGAAGCCCTCGCTGTCCGTGACAACCTTGCCGAGCTTCTTGCTGTCCCACACGGCCAGTTGACCGGCCGTCTTGGGTTCGACCGCCGACTCGTCGCCGTAGCCGCTGTCCGATCCGTAGCCGCCGTCGGCGGGTGCGGCCGCGCCGACCGCCTGACCGTTGGGGCTCTCGCCCTTGTCCTGACCGCACGCCGTCGTCAGGGCCAGTACGGCCACCGCGGTCACCGCGAGCGAGGCGTTCCGCCAGGTGTTCATGTCAACTCCCGTAGTTCGTAAGCCAGTTGGGGCGCCAGGGCCGCGCCGTTCATGGCCCTAAGTACGCGCCGCGGGGTGAGGAGCGTTCAACGCGCCTCAAAGAATCTTCAGAAAGAAAAAGAAACGCTGAATGCCCCGATTCCCCCCGATCAGGGGAATCCAGCGCCATTTCGGCGCGGTGCGGGCCGTGTTGATTCAAGCTGCCGCCGTGTACCGATCACTTGCCGTGCGGACCCTGGCCGTCACCGGCCTCGTCTGCATACTCAGCACGCCCGTGCCGGCCGCCGCCGATGTCTGCGTCTCGGCGTGGACGGGGCCGGGCGGTACGGGCGCGGTCGTCATCATCGGCGACGGCCCCTGTTGGCCCGAGCCGCCGCCGTCACCGCCGCCGCCGCCC